>JBGVTF010000355.1:0-6628 GCA_041862415.1 Anaerolineae bacterium
CCTTTCCCCCGCTTACGCCACCGATAGTACCCTGTGGGCCGGGATGAGCGGCCTGGACCGCAATGCCCTCCTGGCCTCGACCGACGGTGGGGATACCTGGCAGGAGTTGATGAGCGGAAAGGCCGAGATCCTGGCCCTGTCACCGGCCTTCGCCAAAGATAGGACAGCCTTCGCCGCCTTTAGTGGGGTCGGTCTGCTGCGCACCACCGACGGTGGGGGTACATGGGAAGCAGCCAACGCTGGCCTGCTTTACGAGAACGCCACTTTCACTGTTCTGGCCCTCTCGCCCTCGTTCGCCCGAAACCGGACTCTCTATGCTTTGCTCTCATGGTGGGCCGAAGGCTCTGAGAAGTCCCGCCTCTACCGCTCCACTGACGGCGGTGACTCGTGGCAGGGGCTCCAGGCTGGCCTGGCCTCTGAGTCCAGGGTCACAGCCCTGAGCCTCCTGGACGACGACTCCCTTCTCCTGGGTACCGAGGATGGGGGCGGCTACCGTGTGGACGTGGCTGATCTGAGCTGGGCCGCCGTGGTTGGGAAGGAGGGAATGGTCCAGCCTTACGAGGTGGACGTGAACGCTCTGTCCATCTCACCGAACTATGCCCAAGATCGGATCATCTACGCTGGCAGCGCTGCAGCGGGGGTGTTCCTCTCCACTGACGGAGGTCTGCATTGGCAAGAGATGGGCTTCCCGGCACGGGGCAGTGACCCTGACCTCTTCCACCTGGCCCTTTCGCCTGATTACCCGGAAGATAGGACCCTTTTCGCTACCGCTGGTTGGCGTCCCTATCGCTCGAATGATGGTGGAAACACCTGGCAGGTGCTGGGATGGGGGTTACCGGACGTCTTCCCTATCTCCGCCCTGGCCATCTCACCGGCCTATGGTCAGGACAGGACCGTTTACGCCGGGGGCAACTACCTTGCCCCACGCATTTTCGTTTCCACCGACGGTGGCGAGAACTGGCAGGCTTCAGGGCCGGGGCTGCCCCAGTCCAGTTCCGGCGTAGATGCCATCGCTTTCTCCCCTGGCTACGCTGTGGACCGCACGGCCTACGCCTGGCTAAAGAACCAGGGCCTTTATCGCTCCACCGATGGAGGCGCTTCCTGGGAGCAGGTCTTTGAGGAGGAATCGTGGTCGGTGCAGTCCCTGGTTCTCTCGCCCCATTTCCCCACTGATGGGATGCTCTTCGTCGGTGCTCTCTTTGGCCAGTTGCACCAGTCCCTGGATGGTGGCTTCACCTGGCAGGATTTGAGCGCGGGCCTGCCGGCGGGCACGGTCTGGGTCAGGGCTTTGGTCCTCTCGCCGGATTTCGAAAGGGATAGCACCCTTTTCGCTGGTCTCGATGAGGGCGTCATCAAATCCACCGATGGGGGGCGCACCTGGCGGCCAGTCAACGCCGGGCTCCCTCTGAAAGACGACGGCAAACTGCCCTCAGTGCTTTCCCTGGCCATCTCGCCTGACTATGCCAGCGACGGCACCCTTTTTGTGGGACTGGTGGATCACGGTGTCTACAGGTCGGTTGATGGGGGGGAGAGTTGGGGGCGGTAAACATCCAAAGAGTGGGGATGGGGTAATCCCAATGATGCAGAAAGATGGCTACCCTCGAAATTGACAAATCCATCCCATTGGACTATAATCTAATCAAATGGACAATCAGTCTCACTGATTGGAGAATGAAGCCATGATCTACGAAAAGCTCTTTGCCACCAGTCACGCCCAGGTGTTGCGCTTCCTAGCCCGCTATGTGGGGCAGTCATTCTATGAGCGGGAGATTGTGGAGAGCACTGGCGTCAGCCGGAGTGCTGTCAACCTGGCGGCCAACGCTCTTTGTGAAGCAGGCCTCTTGAGGCGTGAGCGACGGGGACGGATGAACTTTTACGCGGCTAACGACCACCATCCGTTCGTGCGTCAGTTCAAGATATTCGATACCATTGCTCTGTTGGGGCCGCTTCTGACGCAACTGCAACCGCTGAGCCGTCGGATTGTGCTCTTTGGCAGTTGCGCTCAGGGCACCGATGCGGCTGACAGCGATGTAGACCTGTTTGTCCTGACATCGGACCGCAGCCGAGTGATGGCCCTCATCAGCCACAATAGACTTGAGCGGCCAGTGCAGCCGGTGATCGTCAGCAATCAGGAATTGGCAACGATGAAGCAGAATGACCGCGCCTTCTACGAGCAGGTGCAACAAGGTATCGTCCTATGGGAGGCGGTGAATGAACTGGGAACTTGAGTTTCAACGCTGCCTCGAAAAACGCTGGTTGGTGACGATGCCTGAAGCACGCCACCTTGTGACGAAAGAGTTAGGCGTGGCCCAGGACGATCTGGCCGAAGCTGAGGCTGGCTATGAGCGTGCTAGCTACAAGTGGAGCACCATTCAGTCCTATTACGCTATGTTTCATGCTGCTCGGGCGTTGCTGTACAGCCGGGGTTATCGAGAGAAAAGTCACCATTGCCTCTCAGTAGCGATGCGCCATCTGTTTGGCGGTAAAAGGTTGCTGAAAGAAACCTTGGTTGACGATATGGATGATGCCCGCGCCCTGCGAGAAGATGCCGACTATCGAGCTGACTTTTCCGAGGCAGGTGCATATCATAACCTGGAAGCTGCCAAGCGCTTCATTGCCCGGGCCATAGAGCTGCTAAGCGACTGGGAAGAGACGACTGAGGGCGAAGCCGAAAGGGATGCACCATCAACAATTGGCTAACACAATCGTGGGCTATACCCAGATAGCCGCTCTGGGAGCGGCTGCTTTCTTTCGGGAAAAGCAAAGCTGGACATCATTGACATCTAAGGGAATATGTTTTACAATAGGATAGAACGTGCTCATTGAGTTGTGTGAAGTCATGTGGCGATAGGCCATCAGCTATCAGCCATAAGCCAATTAAGGAGGATTTGATGACAGATAGTTACAAGATCGAGCAGTTGAGGAACGTCGCCTTTATCGCTCACGGTAGCGCTGGCAAGACCTCGCTGGCCGAGGCCATGATCTTCGATACAGGTGTAACCAGCCGATTGGGTAAGGTAGAGGACGGAACTACCGTCTCCGACTATGACGCCGAGGAAATCAGGCGCAGGATTTCGCTGAACACCTCGATTATACCCTGTGAATGGAACGGCCACAAGATCAACGTTTTGGATACCCCGGGCTACATGGACTTCGTAGGTGAGGTTAGAGGAGCGGTCAGAGTAGCCGATGGAGCGGTGGTGGTGCTGGATGCCGTCTCCGGCGTCGAGGTGGGCACAGAACTGGTGTGGGGCTTTGCCGATGAGCAAAACCTGCCGCGCCTGGTCTTTGTCAACAAGGTGGACCGCGAGAATGCCAGTTTCGCGCGCACCCTGGAACAATTGGGCCAGAAGTTTGAAGGGAACATGATTCCTATCCAGCTGCCTGTAGGTAGCGAAAGCCAATTCAAAGGCGTGGTGGATTTGGTGTCCATGAAAGCCTACCTGGACGATAAAGCTGAGGAGCGAGAAATCCCAGCGGGCTTGGAAGACGAGGTAGAGGAATATCGTCTGCGTTTGATCGAGGCGGCGGCCGAAGGCGACGATGAATTGATCGTGAAATATCTGGAAGGCGAGGAGCTAACTGAGGAGGAAATCAAATGTGGACTGGCAATCGGTGTCAAGAGCGGGAAGGTAATCCCCATCCTCTGCGGTTCGGCGACTTTGAACTTGGGCGTTCAGCCACTGCTCCAGGCCCTCATTGATTATTTCCCCTCACCGGCAGAGCGCCCGGAGGTCAAAGGGACAAATCCAGCTACTGGCGAAGAGGAAATCTTGGAGCCCACCCCCATGGCCCCTCTTGCCGTCATGGTCTTCAAGACGATCGCCGATCCCTACGTGGGCAAACTGACCTATTTCCGCGTCTACTCAGGAGCTATGGAATCCGATTCGCGCGTCTTTAACCCCCATAGCGGTGAGGAGGAGCGCATCGGCCAGCTTTACCTCATACGGGGCAAGGAGCAGGAACCGGTCAAGACGGTTCAGACAGGGGATATCGGCGGGGTGGCCAAGCTATCGGCTACGACCACTGGCCAGACCCTTTGTGATAAGGGACATCCGATTGTTCTACCTTCCATCAGTTTCCCCAAGCCCGTCTTCTCGGTGGCCGTTACCCCCAAGACCAAGGCCGACCTGGATAAGATGGGCACAGCTCTGAACCGCCTGGTGGAGGAGGACCCGACTTTGCGAGTGGAGCGGGAGCCAGGCACGGGTGAAACTATTCTCTCAGGCATGGGCGAGTCCCACGTGGACATCGCCAACCGGCGCCTGAGCCAAAAGTTTGGGGTGGAGATTTTGACCTCGATCCCCAAAGTACCCTACCGGGAGACCATTACCAGGAAGTCTGAAGCCCAGGGCCGGCACAAGAAGCAAACCGGCGGACGGGGACAGTTTGGGGACGTTTTCATCCGCTTCGAACCTTTGCCCCGTGGCTCTGGCTTCGAGTTTGCAGACAAGATCTTTGGCGGCGCTGTGCCCAAAGGGTTTATTCCCGCTGTGGAGAAGGGATTGAGGGAAATCATACAGAAAGGGGTGCTGGCTGGTTATCCCACCGTGGATTTCCGGGCTACCCTTTACGATGGCTCCTATCACCCGGTGGATTCCCAGGAAATCGCCTTCCGGCTGGCTGCCCAGCTGGCTTTCAAAAAAGGCATCCCCGAGGCTGGCCCCGTGCTTCTGGAGCCCATTATGAGCGTGACCATCACTGTGCCTGAGGAATATATGGGCGACGTGCTGGGTGATCTCAACACCAAGCGAGCACGGGTGCAGGGCATGGATCAGCAACGGGGCAACAGCATCGTCACCGCCCAGGCGCCTTTGGCCGAGATGCAACGCTACGCCACCGACCTGCGCTCCATCACTCAAGGGCGGGGCATCTTCTCTATGGAATTCTCACACTACGAAGAAGTGCCCGGCCATCTCGTGGAGGGCATCATCGCGGAGGCCAAGCGAGAGGCCGAGAAGGACTAGGGAGCCAAGCTGAGCGTTGGGAGGATAGGGAGATAGGCTCGCTGTCAAGGGCGGACGATTCAACCATACAATTCATTTAGAGAAAGGAGATTCCCAATCGCACAGGCAGGATTGAAGGCAGGAGCTGTGGGTGCAGGGGTGATTATCGTACTGAACTTGATTGGTCTGATTCCCTGTGTAGGCTGCATTGCGGGCATACTTGGGCTGCTGGCCTACGTGGGGGCCGGAGCGCTGGCAGCCTACTGGTTGCCTCCGGTGCGCATAGCCGGAGAGGGCGCTGGCGCCGGGGCCATCGCCGGGGTAGTGGCTGGCATCGTCGGCGGCATCGTGAACATAATCATCGCCGCCCTTCGGTTCGTCATCTCAGGAGGGCCCGGGGCCGCGATGAGGCAGATGGACCAGCTTCCTCCGGAAGTCATGCGGCAACTCTACGATGCGGGCCTTGACCCCAGGCTGTTTGCCAGCATCGGCGGCGTGATTGGCTTATCGGGGGTGTGCTGTGTGTTTGGCTTTGTCCTGGCTGCCATCCTCGGCGCCATCGGCGGGATCATATTCGCCGCCGTCAAGCCGGACTAGCGGCTTCTACTGAAAGGCGCGCACGTTTCCCAATCTGGACTTCTATCTATAACTTATGGGGGCAGGTACGGAATGGGTCCATTTTCCCCTGCAGGTGAAGGAAGAGGCTGTCTGTTCATTGATAGGCAGCTTCTTTTTCATTGGGCCAGTACTCAGGATCATTCGGTTCTGGGAGTAGACTTCCGGGCCAGGCGATCGGTCATTTAGAAAAGTGGTCGGTAGTGAAAAGACCTGATTAGTACCATAGTACTATGGAAGTTTCTGATATTTTGTGCTATACTGTTATTGCATCTGCATGTTAGTATGGTGTGATTTTGTTGAGGGCGTACCATGTACACGCTATCTGCAAACTTGACGGAGGAGCAATCCTTTCTCACGCCGCAGGAGGTCTCAGAGTTGTTGCGGGTTTCTGTCCAGACAGTACGCCGTTGGATCAAAGAGGGGAGACTGCCAGCGTACAAAGTGGGCCGGGCGTGGCGGATCGGGAAGGTTGATTTGGATAAGTGGCTTAACCGGCAGCGGACCCCCAAGGCAGGTGACGACTAGGCGGACCGTTCAACAGGATCCTGGTTGCAAAGGCTTCTGTGGGCTTTGATCTTCAGATTGTGCACAGTGTTAAAAAGGTCAGCCGATCTTGATCAACAATGCAACTTCCGTGGACAAACAACACCCGTCTGTGAGAGCTGACATATTCTACGCCATGATCACGCTGGGTAGCACGACCATCTGGTCCGTCCTTAGCGGTTGGCTGTTATACTTCTACATGCCGCCAGAGGGAACGCCACTGGTGCCCGTGGCGCTCTACGGCGCGGCGATGTTCTCCACACGCATTGTTGATGCCGTAATTGCCCCACCCATTGGATATTTGTCTGACCACACCCGCAGCCAATGGGGACGGCGGCTGCCTTACATGTTCGCCTCTGCTTTGCCCATGCTGGCCTTTTTCGTCCTGCTGTGGACGCCGCCAGTGCGAGTCCAATCCGCTTGGAACCTGGTCTATCTGGGTACGTTGATGTTGCTCTACAAGGTTACCGCCAGCGTTCACCAGATTCCTTATCGTGCACTGTTACCTGAACTGGCTCTCA
>JBGVTF010000356.1:0-27231 GCA_041862415.1 Anaerolineae bacterium
AATCCTCCCGGGGGCCGTAGCCTTGCTTCACCGCCCAGGCGGCCCCTTTTTCCAGCACCTGGTCCATCTGGCTGAGAGAGAGCTTGATGCTGCCTTTCTTGCCCACTCCGCTGGGCACGTTGCGGTAGAGGGCGCTGATCAGCGTGCTGATGTGAGGTTTGACCTCTTCTACCTCCAGGTCAGAGATGAGAAGCCGCACGCCACAGTTGATATCGTAACCAACGCCTCCGGGCGAAATGACGCCAGAAGGGTAGCGGGTGGCAGCCACACCGCCGATGGTGAAACCATAGCCCTGGTGGATGTCAGGCATGGCCAGGGCGTAGCTGACGATGCCCGGCAGAGTGGCCGTGTTGACCAGTTGCTCCAGAGAGCGGTCGCCGAAGGTCGCTTCCAGCAGTTTCTCGTCGGCGTAGATGCGAGCCGGCACGCGCATGTCCTCACGGTATGCTTTCGGTATCTCGTATAGATAGTCAGTGATACGCTTCAAGTCCTTCTTGTTAATCATCTCTTCCTCCTCTTCAATTCAGACATCTAGACATCAAAGACAACGGTAGCCAAGTAGCCATCCTCTGTCTCCCTGATTTCCAAATCATGGAAAGTGGCTGCTTTGACAGTCAGCTTACTGGCCGCAATTCGGCCCCCCCATACAATCGCTGAGAGCGCGGTGGAGGACAGAGCTTCGATCTCGAAACGGATGTAGATCTCCTCCTCCACCTCATGTAGGTAGAGCAGTTCGTTGAGCCAATCTACCAGAAGGCTTTCGCGGTCAGGAGCCTCCAGATGTACCTCACGGCTGACGATGGGTGACAGATTCTCCAAATCGGCCATCAAGCTGAACAGGCCGTAGGCGGCATTGGCAAAAAACTCTTTCAGACTGTGACCATGCACTTTCAAAGCCAGGTCGGCGGTGTGCTCTACTTCTTCAAAGCGACGAAATGAAGGCATGGTCAATCCTACGAAGCAGCCAGGGGGAGGGTTTCGTCTTCAGGCGCTTCGGCTGAGGAGTTCGGCTGAGGCTCACTTAAAGCTCCAACCGGAAGGGCTTCCTCCGGCCAAGGTGGTGGCTTTTCGGCGGACAGGATACGGCGTGCCTCAACGATATCCCGCTCTATCTGGGCGATCAATTCCTTGATGTCGGTGAACCTCTTTTCAGGGCGCAGGCGTTGGACAAATTCGACCACCAGATCGTATCCGTAGATATCGGCCTCGAAATCCAGGATGTAGGTCTCCACGGTGCGCTCACCGTTGTCGAAACTGGGGCGCACCCCCACGTTGGCCACGCCCCGGTAGCGTTCCTCTCCCAGGACAGCGTAAGCGGCGTAGACACCGTTAACCGGAACGGCCCGTTCGGCCCGTACCTCCAGATTGGCGGTGGGGAAACCCAGGCAGCGTCCGCGCTGGGCTCCTCGCACCACTTCACCAGCCAAGCTTGGGTAGCGACCCAGGAGTTCGGCAGCCTCATGTACCCGCCCCCTGAACAACAGAGAACGAATGCGGGTGCTACTGATGATCTCGTCTTTCCAGACTAAAGGGGTGATGGTCTCAACGGAGAAGCCCATCTCTTGGCCCAGGGCTCGTAGAACATCTGGTGTCCCCTGGCGGCCATAGCCCAGGGCGAAATCCTTTCCCACCCACAACTCGGTCATACACAATTGCCGAGAGACCATCTCTACGAAACGTCGGGCTGAAGTCTGGGCCATCTCCCGGTTGAAAGGCAAGATGGCCACGATGTCCAGCCCCAATCTCTCCAGGAGGGCGGCCTTTTCACCGGGTGTAGTGATGTACCGGGTGGGGTTTCCGGGCGAGAGCACGGCGCTGGGATGGGGATGAAAGGTGATCAGGCCGGCCAGGCGATGGGTTTGTCTGGCTTTCTGTAGCAGTTGTCCGATGAGGTATTGATGCCCACGGTGAACGCCGTCAAAGGCCCCGATGGTCAGAATGGTGTCTTTATCCAGGTGAACCTGGGATAAATCGTCAATGATCTGCATGGCGTAGCCTGAATGGTTACTGGAATTTGGCAAGTTCTCGTAGCGATGACTTCAGTCGTGCCGAAATCGGCAGCCAAAACGGCTAAAGTCGCTATACGCCTCCTGTCAGTTAGTGCCCTCAGTCACGGCCCCTGGCTAAAGACTTTCTTGGGTTGCCAAAGGCCCGTTTGGCCATCGTATTGCAGCAGAGCAATCAATTCGCCCTCAGTCGAGTAGGCGCGACACAGGAAGGATGGCGACGAGGGCGTTGGCCCCTGCACTTGCTGGCCGAAGCGGATCTGGCGCTCGGCCTGGCTTCCAAAGGTGACGGCCTCGAAATCCAATAGGGCTTCGTCGAGGGGGTGGATCAACTCGACCCACCGGCCAGTAGCGAAGGCCTCGCTCAGGGCGTCCAGTCTGATGGCTTCATCCAAAGTGAAATGCCCGCTTGCCAGGCGGGTCAGGCTGGACAAATGCGCTCCGCAGCCGAGCCGCTGCCCTAAATCGTGGGCCAGGGAACGAAGGTAGGTACCAGGCGAGCAGGCGACCTCGATAGTGAGCACCGGAGACGACCAGTCCAACAGTCTGATATCGTATATCTCAACGGGGCGTGGCTTTCGCTCAACGGTCTTCCCCTGGCGGGCCAACTTGTAGAGAGGGGTGCCCTGGTGCTTGAGGGCTGAGTACATGGGTGGCGTCTGCTCGATCTGACCGACGAAAGCCGAAAGGGCCTCCTCAAGCTGAGACAGAGTGACATTCACCTCGGGCGCTCTAGCCGTGACTCGCCCTTCAGCATCGTAAGTGTCGGTGCTGAGGCCCAGGTACACGGCGGCCCGGTAGACCTTGCGGCCCCGCATCAGATATTCGCTGACCCGGGTGGCCTGCCCCAGGCAGACTAGCAATACGCCCGTGGCTAGAGGGTCCAAGGTGCCGGCGTGGCCCACTCGCTTCTGGCCCGAGAGACCCCGCACCTTGGCCACCACATCATGGGAGGTCCATCCCTGTGGCTTGTCAATGTTGAGTATGCCGGAGATAACAGGCTCTTTCCTCACTTGTTAATCAGGGTATATACAAGGCGAGTCATGTCTCTGCTACGCCTCTTCGACCCGTCTTATCTCAAAGACCACCGGGTTGTTGTGGTCCAGGCAACAGGCGCGGGCCAGGCCAGGCTCGTCTTCCCAGGGCACTTGGCCCCCGAAGCGCAAAGCAGTGGTAAAGGGCAAGAGGACGTGGGCCGCCCAGTGGCAGGCCTGGGCCAGCTCTTTGTCGGAAGCGAAACGGTCGCCCACCTTCAGACCCAGCGGACAAACGCCCTGTCCCATGATATCAATCACTCGGATCTCCAGCGGATAACCCATCACGGCTTTGCCCATTGTCTTCAATTAATGTTGATGGCGGGCCGTCTGCTCCAGCAGGGAGCGCCTCAGTTCCGCCAACACCCTTTCCCTGGCTTCGGCTAGACTGCTGCTCAAGTTGCATCCAGCGGCCTGGGGATGGCCTCCACCGCCGAAGCGCATGGCCACGCTAGAGATATCTATGCCTGGCATAGAGCGCATACTGACATCAATGGTGCTATCGTCCTTTTCGGTGAAGACGACGCCCACGTCAGCTTCACAGGCGCTGGTAAGAAAGCTAACCAGGCCATCGTCGCTGTCACTGTTAAGCCCGCACTCTTGCTTCATGGCCCGGCTGATCTCAGTCCAGATGATCCGGCCGTCCAATTGGACGGCACTCAAAGCTTTGCCCCACAGGCGGACCACAGCCAAGGGGCGGCGGTTGAAAACCTGCTCTGTGATTTCTGACAGAGAGGCCCCGGCCGTCATCAACCTGGTGGTTGCTTCCATTACGGCGGCCATGGTGTTAGGGGTGCGGAATCCGCGCGTGTCAGTGACGATCCCGTTCAGCAGACAGGTGGCCATGATGGGATCCAGAGGAACCTCCAGGTGCTCTATCAGGGTGAGCACTATCTGAGCCGTCGCGGCCGAGCTGGGATCTACCCAGTTGACGCTGCCAAAGCCCACGTTAGTGACGTGATGGTCAATGTTGATGATCGGCACCCCTCTCAGGGAATCCTGGTCATAGGCAGCTCCCAGCCGTTTCAGATCACTGCAATCGAGGCTGACAATCAGGTCGTAGTTCCCTTCAGGGTGGGTCACGATAGCTTCGCTACCAGGCAGGTAGGCGAAAGAGTCGGGTACCGGGTCGGCACAGGCCAAAGTATGCTCTTTGCCCAGCTTATGCAGAGCCCAACCCAAACCCAGGAGGGACCCGATGGCGTCCCCGTCGGGCATAACATGGCAGATAACCAAAATATCCCGGGCTTGCCTGATGAGTTGGGCCGCAGTTTGACTTTCGTCTGGGGCCGAAGAAATTGAAGCGGAAGATTCTGAACGCGGCTGCGGCTTCGTCTTGAGGGCTTCGGTGAACTCAGCCAAACCGCTCAGCCCGAAAGATTCATCTGTCAGAGAAGCCCCTTCGGCCCTATGGGCTTTGCTCACGGTTATTCCCTTCTAACTGGTCTAAAAGTTGCATAATGCGCTGGCTGCGTTCCAGCGAATCATCGAGATGAAAGGTCAAGCCAGGCACATAGCGCAGAGATAAGCGAGTCCCCAGTTCGTGACGGAGAAAGCCAGTGGCATGTTTCAAGCCGGCAAGCATCTCCCGGCGTGCTTCCTGATCACCTATGGTGCTGACATAGATGTGGGCCTGACGCAGGTCAGCACTGACTTCCACAGCGGTCACCGTCACAAACGACAGGCGCGGATCGCTCACTTTCTTTTGCAGCAACTCGCTTATCCCTTTTTGGATAAGGTCACTGACTCGCCTCTGACGACGACTAGGCATGCCTTGTGGCTGATGGCTGGTAGCAGATGGCCGATAGCAGAGGGCTGACTTCATCAGCCCTCTGCTATGTGCCATGCGCTAGCCCACCCTCTCCTTTCTGTAAAACTCTATAATGTCACCTTCTACGAATTCGCTGAAATCGTCCAGACCCACGCCGCACTCGAAGCCGGTGTTGACCTCTTTGACGTCCTCAGTAAAGCGTCTCAGAGAGCTAACCCGACCGTCGTAGACTAATTCACCGTTACGGCTGATCCTGGCCAGAGCGCTACGGGTTACTTGACCATCGGTAACGTAGACGCCTGCTATTTTTCCCCGCTGGGGGATTCTAAAGATTGCTCTTACCTCAGCGTGGCCGATGACCACGTCTGCATAGACTGGTTCCAGAAGACCTTTCAGGGCTTTCTCGATATCGTCAACAAGTTTGTAAATGATGTCATACAGGCGGATGTCAACTCCTTCCGCTTCGGCCATGCGCCTGGCAGCCGAATCGACTTCAACGTTAAAACCGATGACGATGGCCCGAGAGGCTACTGCCAGCATGATATCAGATTCGGTGACATTGCCTGTGCCATCGTGGATGATCTTCACCCTCAGATTCTCGTCCCCCAAATTATCCAGGGAGTTCTCAACAGGTTCAAGGGAACCCTGCACATCAGCTTTGAGGATGAGGTTTAGTTCCTTTATCTTTCCAGCCTGAATCTGATCGTAAAGGTCATCCAGGCTAAGAACCTTACCTTGTTGCTTGGCTGCCTGCCGCGTCATCTCGGCGCGCTTGGCAGTCATAGCGCGGGCAGTTCGTTCGTTGGCTACTACCTTGAAGGTGTCGCCAGCGCGTGGGACATCGGACAGGCCCAGGATAGCCACGGGAGTGGATGGCCCAGCCGTCTTAACTGGTTTACCTTTATCACTGAACATGGCCCTGACACGACCGTAGAGCTCGTCAATTACGATGACGTCCCCGACTTTGAGGGTTCCGTTTTGCACCAGCACCGTGGCCGTGGCCCCCCGGCTCTTGTCCAATTTACCTTCTACAACTGTGCCCACAGCGGGACGATTGGGATTGGCCTTGAGTTCCTCCACTTCTGCGACCAGCAGGATATTCTCCAGCAGGTCCTCAATACCCTGGTTGAACTTGGCTGAAATCGGTACGCAGATTATATCGCCACCCCATTCCTCCACAGTCAGTCCTACATCTGCCAGTTGCTGCTTGACCACCTCAGGATTGGCCTCGGATTTGTCCATTTTGTTCAAGGCCACAAGGATGGGGACCTGAGCGGCTTGGGCGTGGTCAATGGCTTCCTTGGTCTGGGGCATCACTCCATCGTCAGCAGCCACTACCAGGACAGCCAAGTCAGTGACCTGAGCGCCCCGGGCGCGCATGGCGGTGAAAGCTTCGTGGCCTGGAGTGTCCAGGAAGGTGACCTTCTTACCCTCCGTCTCGATTTGATAGGCCCCGATGTGTTGGGTGATACCACCGGCCTCACCCTCGGCTACCTTGGTGTGTCGGATAGCGTCGAGGAGTTTGGTCTTGCCGTGATCTACGTGCCCCAACACTGTGACCACCGGTGGTCGGGGTTGCAGGTCCTTGGGGTCTTCACCTTCATAGAAACGATGCCTGACCGGTTGGGGGAGCTTCGCTTCGGCTTCCTCTATGGGAGGAGCCTCCTCCTTAGCCTCAAAGTCCATTTCCTCGGCTACGATAGCTGCCGTCTCGTAATCAATCTGCTGGTTGATATTGGCCATGATGCCATTGTTCATCAGTTCCTTGATGACATCAATGGGACTGATTCCCAGCAAACTGGCCAGTTGCCTCACGGTGAGAGCAGCGGGCAATTCCACGACTTTGGGTCGAGCGACAACGGTCTCTTTCGAGGCGACAGTGGAGACAGCGTCTGACTCAATAGCTGGCTCCGCCGGGCTGGACTTTGCCCCTGGTCGTTGTGCAGAAGGCTTCTCCGTTGACCTGGACTCGCGCGCTGGCTTAGGGGCCATCTTGTCTTTCGTCGCTGGCTTGGCGGCCCTGCTGGCGGCTTTGCCTGCACTGCTGGGCTTGCTACCTGGCTTGGCCCTTGAAGTCCCTCTCTTCCGGGTTTGCGTTGTCCCAGTTTTGGACGGTTTAGTACCAGCTTTTGTGGCAGTGGTTTTGGTAGAGCGCTTGTCCTTCGACGCTTCTGCTGGACTTTTGGCCTTTTTCCTCCCAGCGGCTTTCGAGCTGGCAGCTTGCTTGTTACTCACCGTCTTTTTCACAGATTGAGGCGGATGGGCAGCACCTTCAGCCTTTCCAGCAACTTTACCTTTCGACGCAGGGTCCGATGATTTCTTTCTGCTTTTTTTCTCCTCTTTTCTGTCTTGAGCCATAACCCTCATCCCCTTTCCAGTATAATGACATAATGTAACTCCACAGTGAAGTGCCCATTTGCCTCTTGCCCGTCCGCAAACGGGTTGGGCTTCCGGGATAGCGCAGGGCGAAAGTAGATTCGCTAGCTTGTGGGGTTCTGTCGTCCGCGAGGTGGTCCCTGAGCCAGTGTCTCGATACTGCATTTAAATATTGCTGTCCTCAGGGTCTCTGGCAGGGACTTGCGCCAATCGCCGCCTTTCGTACTACAATGGGTGACTTCCTTGGGGCTGAGGTGACGAAAGTTAAAGGTCTCTGAAACCATCCCACTTTGGCAGCTTTTGGCCTGGGGAAGATTAGGGGCGACAAATTGCGAGGAAAGGTAGCAGGGTCGCTCGTGTTAGTCCTTCATGCCTATACCCCCTAAGGCTTCTCCCAGCACTCTGCCCTCTCACTCATTTCTCTTGGTCGTGCTTCCGTTCTCGTCCGGCTCACCTTTCGCCTCGTCGGTCCGCTCTAGAGCTTGCCCGAATTCTAGAAGGGCCTCCCTTTCTTCGTTAGACAATCCAGTCTTCAAGGCATACTCAAGGCGCTTTTCGGATAAGGCTTTCTCCCAACATTGCCTCTCTGGGCAAAGATAGGCCCCTCGACCGGACGCCTTACCGGTTTCGTCAATCTTCACCCCCTGGTCGGGAGTGCGGACAATCCGCACCATTTCGCGCTTGGGTCGCTTTTTCCGACAGCCAACACAGGTTCTCTGGGGCACGTGTTTGCGACGCATACGATTTGCCTCTTCCCTGTCAACGAAACGTGCCGGTCAGCCTAGCTCTTCGTAGTCCGTCTCCCAATCTTCTACCCTACGGCTGGGCTTGCGACGCCGCCTGGCGACCACCTCGCCTGTCTCCTCATCGTAGACAAGAGCACGCTTGCGGCGGTCTTTCTTTTTCTTCTTGGGCTTGTCAGTTGCCTCCTCCTCCTCGACGAATTCTACTACTTCCTCCTCTGGGTAAGTTACGACTTCAGCTTCTGTCGTCTCAGGCAGTTCCTCGGGAGGCACGCTTGCCACCTCCTCGGCAGCAGCTTCCGGCTCTATGACTTCGACTTCCACCTCCTCTTCTGTAACCTCTTCGACCAACACCGGCGCAGGCTCAGCTTCCTCCGCCTCGGCCACGACTGCCTCTTCGTCGAGGGCTTCCTCTGCCAACTCCGTTTCAACCAGGGAGCTTATCTCCTCGACTGGCTCAGCCTCTTCTTCCTCCTCAGCTTTGGCCAAGGCGAGGCCTACAGCCTGCAGCTTCTGTTTCACTTCAGCCAGCGATTTCGGGCCGAGGCCGGGAAGGGCCAACATTTCCTCGTCACCCTGGTTCAACTTTTTCAGAAGCTGCTTCAGGTCGGTTATGCCGGCCTTGGTCAGGCAATTGTAGACCCGCTTACTGAGACCCAGCATCTGCAGGGCTTTGGACGTAAGGAGAACCGCCTCGGGCTTCTCCAAGAGGATAGCCTCGGCTGCGGCTAGCAGATCTTTTTCGGCGCGCTCGGCAGCGATCCGAGCGGCCTCTTCTTTCCGCAGCGCCTCCTCGGCCATTTCACTGACACTCTTAATGTCAATCCGCCACCCGGTTAGCTTGGCCGCCAAACGGGCATTTTGGCCCTCTTTGCCAATGGCCAGGGAGAGTTGCTTATCGGGCACGACAACAGTTGCGGTCCTGCCTTTGGAACCCTCTTCCAAAGTCACGTTGACAACCTTGGCTGGGCTCAGAGCATTAGCGATGAAGGTGTTCGTTTCGGGGCTCCATTCCACAACGTCTATTTTCTCACCGTTGAGTTCGTTGACAATGTTTTGAATCCGAACGCCTCGCATTCCGACGCATGCACCTACCGGATCAACGCCGTCCTGAAGGGCAGCCACGGCCACCTTGGAACGCGAACCAGCCTCGCGAGCGATCCCCTTAATCTCTACAGTACCATTGAAGATCTCGGGTACTTCCAGTTCAAGCAAGCGACGCAGCATGTGGCGATGGGTGCGTGAGACGATGATCTGCGGACCACGGTTGGTCTTATTCACTTCCATGACGTAGGCCCTGAGGCGTTGATTCGAGTAGTAGCGCTCACCTCGTATCTGCTCCCTCCTGGGCAAAATGGCCTCCGTCTTACCCAGGTTGAGGGTCACAGCTCCAGACATATAGTCCACGCTCTGCACCGTGCCGTTGATGAGTTCCCCTTCTCGCTCCGCATAAGAGGTGTAGAGGGCTTCGCGCTCAGCCTCTCGGATGCGTTGCAAGATGACTTGTTTGGCCGTCTGGGCAGCTATACGTCCAAAATCACGGGGGGTGCTCTCGATCAAGATCGTTTGGCCCACTTCAGCGTTGGGATCTATTTCCTGGGCCTCGGCCAACAGGATCTCGGCCTTTTGGTCACGAACCTCCTCTACGACCTCTTTCTCAGCGTAAACCTGGGCCTCGCCTGACTCCGGGTCGATCCTGGCTATTATGTTCTGGGCTGAACCAAAGTTACGTTTATAAGCCGAGATCAAGGCCGCTTCCACGGCTTCAAGGACTACCTCTTTCGAGAGTTGCCTCTCGGCGCAGACTTGATTGATGGCGATAACAAAATCATTCTTCATCTCTAACTGAACTTCCTCTCCGTAGTCGAAGTCATCCCAAACTGTGGGGATATGGTCTCTCCCATAGCAAGAAAAGTGGGGGGTGCCCACTTTTCCAATAAGAGTCCTATACCATGCAGATTATAGCATATTCTGGTGGATTATGCAAATCGAGCCACGAGTCAGGACGATACTATATGCTCTCGTCCAGCAAATGAGCCAGGGGTGATGGCTCACCTATTTGCAAGATGATGACGGTGATGTTATCTGCCCCCCCCCCGCTGGCTGGCCAGGTCCACCAACTCGCTCGCCATTTCCTGAGGGTTGAGGGGCTGAGTGGCCATTTGCACCATCTCCTCTTCTGACACCTCTCCCCACAATCCATCGGTGCACAGGATAACCGTGTCCCCCGGTTGGATGGCTTCCTCATGGAAATCGGCTTCAACGGTTGGCTGAGTGCCGAGGGCGCGGGTGACGATGTTGCGCTGGGGATGGCTGGTGGCTTCTTCTTCACTGATCCTGCCCCGCTTGACCAACTCGGTCACGAAAGAATGATTTTCCGTCAGTTGCCTGATAGTGTCCCCACGCAGGAGACAGGCTCGGCTGTCCCCTATGTTGGCCACGTGCAACTGGCGACCCAGCCACCACCGCGCCCACCAGGGTGGTGGCCATTTTCCCCCTAGACTCTTCCCCTAAGGTGGCTTCATAGAGGGCCATGTTCGCTCGCTGGTTGGGCTTGGCTTTCGTAGTAGCTTGCTATCACGGTTCTGACCACACATTCGCTGGCCACTTCACCGGCCGCAGGGCCAACGGTTCTATGCCATAGAGCCGCATGTTCAGCCGACACATCTCAACGCACAGTGGGTCAATGTCCACTCCATAAAACTGCACCAATCCGCTGTCAATGGCCCAGCGGGGGAATTGCCTGGCTGCGGCCGGAAGCATGACGCCACTGCAGCAGCAGATGTCCGCAACCGTGAAGGGCTCTGCCTTGTCCACTGCATATGGTAGCAGCCGCTCAAAGAAGAACCTCTCCACCTCTTCGGGGAAGGCAGTGGTCATCAGGGCCAGGGCCTCCGCCAGTGGATTCCCCTCGACTGCCTGCCTTAGGCGCTCAATGCACATGGCCTTGGCATCCATTAGCGACATCTTGGCATGCACTCGGCTACCGTCCAGGGGGTGAAAAACTGAGCCGGCGTATCTTTGAACTAGCCCTTGCGCCGGTAGGGGAACATTTGCGACAAGATTCGCCCCGAAGTGGGAGAAACTGCGTGAAAAGTGGGAAAAACTACATGAAGATTCCCGCTTTGTGGGGTGTAGGTGAGGGAAAAGTGACTCAAAAGGCCCCGATGTGGGGAAGACAATCCAAATGCGATTGCCCTAGTTTTGGCCTCTCCAGACGTTGTTTTTTGATTCAAACCGTGGTATAATTCGCATGTCAAACCTTCGCTGATCTTCAATTTTTCACCATCGTTCCCTACACCGCAGCAGATAGTCAAGCTTGGAGGTAGAAGCAAGAGACATTGAGAGCCGATTTCTCTTGGATCAGGAGGGATCGGCTTTGCTGCTTTTTACATAGAGAGGCCGCGGTGACACCAAAAGCAACAGGAGATGAGCATGACCGATTCGGTTCCTGAGAAACTAGGCAAATACAAGATAATCGAGAAGGTGGGGCGGGGTGGTTTCGCCGCCGTCTACAAGGCCGTGGACACCACCCTCGACCGCACCGTGGCCCTCAAGTCCCTGGACCCGCGGCTGTTGGGGGAGCCAACCTTCGCAGAGAGGTTCCAGCGCGAGGCCAAGCTGGCTGCCAATCTCAAACATCCCAACGTCGTGATTATTCACGAGTTTGGCTGGGAGGCGGGCACGGGTTACATGGCCATGGAGTTCCTGGAGGGCCGGACCCTCAAGGGGGTGATCCTCGAGGAGGGGGCTTTGCCTTCGAGGCGCATCGTAAACATCGTAGGGCAGATCGCCTCGGCGCTGGACTATGCCCATCAGCGCGGGCTGGTGCACCGCGACATCAAGCCCTCCAACATCATGGTCGGGGCCGACGACCACGTGACGGTCATGGACTTTGGCATTGCCAAAGCAGCCACGCTCACTGGTTTGACCACCATAGGCCAGATCTTTGGCACGCCGGAGTACATGTCGCCGGAGCAGGTTAAGGGAGCGGACAAGCTGGATGCTCGTTCCGATATTTATTCCCTGGGGGTGGTGGTTTTCGAGATGCTCACGGGCAAGGTGCCTTTCAGCGGCACGACGCCTCTTTCCATCATGCTCAGCCACGCCAACAAGCCGCCGCCCCGGCTTTCGGAGATCAACCCGGATGTCTCGCCAGCGGTGGAGGCTGTTCTTTTGAAGGCCCTGGCCAAAAAGCCTGAGGACAGATACAGCCAGGCCGGTGAGCTAAGCCGCGCCCTGGCTGAGGCATTCGAAGCAGCGGCTTTGGTGGAGGCGCCAACAGCCGTCCCCTTTATTCCAGAAGAGATCCCCGAGGTGGCAGAAGAGCCGGAGGAAGGGCTAAGATGTGTCAAATGTGGAGCCGAGTTGTCGCCGGATATGCGCTTCTGCGGCGTGTGTGGAGCTCCTGCCGGCGAGCGCTGGCAACCGCCAGCTCCGCCACCACCTGTAGTCGCTCCCCCGCCTACCCCCCCAGCGCCCTTTGTAATCACTGTGGAGGAGCGACGTCCTGAGCGTTCGAAGCGGTCGCTGATGATAGCTGGCTTGGGTGTGGGCCTGGTGGCTGTGATCGTCCTGGCCGTCATCGTGGCAGTGGCTACCATCAGAGGGGGAGGTCCATCCACTGGCAAGCCTACGGTGGCGGGGGGAGTCGGGGGCACCGTCGTATCCAAGGCTTCGGATACACCATCACCCACGGTTGTGCCCACTGAAGCTCAGCCAACTGCCACTGCAGCCACGATCTCAACGCCGACTGCCTCTGCCACAGCCAGCCCTACACCGATCAAGGCAACGTCCACACCAGTGCCAGTGCCTCCAACCGACACGCCAACGCCGCTGCCACCGACTGACACGCCAACGCCTGCCCCCACGCCACGGCCAATCCCTACCAAGGTTCCTGCTTTCCCACTTGGCGTTTTCCAGGATTTTGAGAACGAGAGCGCCTGGAAGCGCGGCGACCAGCCTTACGGAGAGTTTAACCGTTCCACGGCCCAAGTGTACAGCGGCAGCTATGCGGGGCAATTGACTTACGACTTTCCCACTAGGGAAAACGAATTCGTCGTCTTCCTGCAAACCCGCCATCTGACTGGGCGGCCCAACGCAATTTCGGCCTGGGTGTACGGCGACAATTCTGGCCATTACCTCAACGTCTGGATTAAAGACACTGCCGGAGAGGTCTGGCAGGCGCCTTTCGGCCGGATTGAGCACACTGGATGGCAGCGGATGACCGCCTGGCTGGACCCGGGCCGCGAATGGCCTCATGCCCACGTCAGCGGTCCCAGCAATAATGCCATTGACTATCCCATCAGCTTCTACGCCCTGGCGCTGGACGACATCCCCGACACCTTTAGCGGCCGCGGCGCCATTTACGTTGACGACCTGGCCAGCGAAGAAGGAACGCCGCCCCTGCCTACACCTACACCCACGCAGCCAGGGGGATACATCGTCGAAATCAGCGCCAGTCCAAACATAATCAGCGTAGGGGGTTGCACTACCCTGAGCTGGCACATCGAAAACGTACACGCCGCCTACCTCAATGGAGAGGGCATCACCGGGCCTTACGGCTCCAAGCAGGTTTGCCCCAACAGCACCACCACTTATGTGCTGACTGTCAACCTGCATGGCGGTGGCAGCGATTCCCGCAGCGTGACCGTCGAAGTCACCTGAGGTTCCAGCCTCCTACCGCCGCCTACGAATGTCCAGGCGGCGAGTTAGCTCGGCTAGGTCTAAAGTTACTGGGATTCTACGGGAACGTACATCTACCAGGGCTGGACGTATCACTGCGTAGGAGAGGTGTGGAATGAGGTGCCCATAACGACTGGCGAACCCTTTTTACGAGTTTGATGGTGACGACACCTGCCTGGGGACACGTCCAGACGGCAAGATACAATCGTGCCTCACCAGCATGACCTGTTCCGAGCTCGTGACGATACCTGGTTGGCAGTACAACCGTCTACCTTCCCGTGGCAGCTATCCGGCGGGGCCAGCCCGTATATGGGGCGCTGGACACGGCCGGCAACGTGGCGGAGTGGGTGGCAGAGGAGACGGGAAGCATTGTTGAGACGCAAGACGCCCTGGGTCACAAAAACCCAAGCACTACTAAGGCTTACGTCCAGAGAATAGCCGTCAAGAAGGATAGGCACAGCAAGGTAATACTGGATAGGTTAGGAGTATAAAAGGGACGTCCTGCGACGCTACAACGTCCAGGGCAGCGACCAGACCGGTGGTGGCGGCCTAGTAGGAACAGTATACCACGAACTCGCCGCCGTCAAGCAGATGGGCGGTTTTGTTATGGCCAGCGATCAACTTGTGAGGCATATTGCGAACATCATTGCAGATACCTTAACCGACTTGGATCCAGCGTACAGAGTTGACTACCAGCCATTTGAGGGCTTGAACTTATGGGTTTTCCTTGAGTTCGTTCTGCGCTTTTTGGGCGGCCCAGCGCTGGCGGCTGGTAGCCAGGCCCTCGATGGCGGCTTGTCCCTCGACTGGGTTACGCTCTGCTACCAGGATGAGGTGCTGGTCCAGGCCAAGCAGAGGCAGGCGCTGAAATTCGTCCCAGAAGGCGGAATGCCACCGCAATAGACTTGAGCGACCGCTAGAGTACTGTTCGTCGGCGTGATAGAGCAGGATGTTCCATGCCGCCAGGAAAGGATAGAGCAACACCGGCCGCCACCAGGCCAAGGTCAACCCGAGTAGAATGCTTATCGGGAGAGGCGAAAGGGGATCGGCCAGGGCGAAATAGGCGACTCCCGCCAGCGCGCCGGTCACAGCGCCAGCCCAGGGCCCCGCGATGCGCTCAGCCAGGACATAGTGCAGGGCAAAAAAAACGCTGAAAAACGCGCTTTGCGCCACGCCGACCGCCGCGCTGCCCGCCACGCCACCCGTCACGCTGCCAACCATGCCGACGATCACGCCAACCGCCGCGCCGAGCGCCAGGCCGGCTGCCACACCGCGACGCCACCTGTGCGTACGCCACCCGACCGCCATGCCGACTGCCACACCGAACACCACAGCGTACGCCAGGCCGTAGGTCAGACCTCCCGTCACGTCAATGGCCGCGCCGTACACCAGGCTAACCGCCAGGTTGAAGGCTATGCCGAAGGCTACGCTGACTGCCACACCGACTGCCACGCCAAAGGCCACACGGACGGCCATACCACGGCGCCACCCGACCACTAGGCCGAACGCCACACCTCCCGCCACGCCGAAGGCCACGCCGCCCAGCACGCCGAAGGCCACACCTCCCGCCAGGCCGCTCGCCGCGCCGCCCACCACGCCGCCCGCTAAGCCGACCGCTAGGCCAACCGTCACGCCGACTGTCATGCTGAACACTACACTGAACGTCACGCCGTACGCTACGCCATACGCAGTTTCTTCGCCGGACTTGCCTACCACCCACAGCACCAGGCCAACCAGTAAGCCCACCAGGAGAGGCCAGACAATGTATACCATCATCAGCAGCCGTCGTAAAGCCTGATTGCGCCACTGCGCCAGGCTCAACTCGGCCAGAGCAAAGTCGGGGTGCAGGATGGGATCAATGCGGGCCACGTGGTTGCGCCAGGCCGAGGGGTGGAAGAAGAGCCAGAAGAGCAGTTGCAGGCTGCCCAGGATCAGGTTGGGATGCAGGTCAGGCGCATTGGTGTAGGCGTTCTTCAGGTTTCGAGTTTTGGGTTTCGAGTTCATTTGTATTTTGGGCCCTCGATTTCGAGAAAGAAATCGGGGGAGGGGATGGTCCCTCCCCCGTTCGCCCGCCCTATACTTCCAGACCCCCGCAAACGCTCCCTGCGATGCCTCTCACTGGTCCAGCAAATGAGCTAGGGGCGATGGCTCGCCGATTTGCACGATGATGACGGTGATGTTATCTGGCCCACCCCGCTGGTTGGCCAGAGCCACCAACTCGCTCGCCATCCCCTTGAGATCGAGGGGCCGGGTGGCCATTTGTACCATTTCCTCCTCTGACACCTCCCCCCACAATCCATCGGTGCACAGGAGCACCGTGTCCCCCGGTTGGATGCCTTCCTCGTAGAAATCGGCTTCGACAGTTGGCTGAGTGCCCAAGGCGCGGGTGACGATATTGCGCTGAGGGTGGCTGGCCGCTTCCTCCTCGCTGATCCGGCCTCGCTTGACCAACTCGGTCACGAAAGAATGATCTTCCGTCAGTTGCCTGATAGTGTCCTCACGCAGGAGATAAGCTCGGCTGTCCCCTATGTTGGCCACGTGCAATTGGCGCCCAAGTACCACCGCACCCACCAGGGTGGTGGCCATCTTGCTCCTGGACTCTTCCCCTGAGGTGGCTTCATATAGGGCCGCGTTAGCTTGTTGGATGGCTTCGCTCAAGCCCTGGCGAACGGTTGGGGCCTGGCTTTCGTAATAACTTGCCATCACTGTCCTGACAACACATTCGCTGGCCACTTCGCCCGCCACGTGCCCGCCCATGCCATCGGCCACCAGATACAGGCGGCCCCTCTCAGCGAGCACCTCGCGCTCCCTCGGCTGACAGTAGCCCAAAGCGTCCTCGTTGTGATCTCGCACCTGTCCCACGTCGGTCAGGGCTCCAACTGTGATTCTCAGTTCATCCTGCATAGCCCCCCCATTGTTGCAGTGTGTCCTGAGTCTCCCTTCTACCGCCAGCGCGCAATCTGGCGGTCGAAGGCATTGGCCACAGCGATCCCTAATTCGCGTCCCCCGCGGGTTTGGACATAAGCAATGATAATGCTGAGCAGGGTGATGATCACCGCCGTCAGGCCGATCCAATCAAGGGTGGTCACACCCATCTCATCACGCCAGAGATAACTCTGTATTCGTATCCACCACCTGTTGATTCGATCTTTCATCTTCGCAACCTACCCATCGCTATCCGCACCCTCGGGGATTCTGAATTCCCCAGTGCTGAGAATTCGGCACTTTGACATCTGGGCAGCCCTCTCATGTAGGTAGTACTTGTCCAGAGCCATCTTGAGATCGAGAGGGGTGAAAGCCCAGATGTCTGGCAGCATCTTGGCCTTGGTCAGCACGCGCAGCGGTGCGGTCGCGCAGTTGTTAGATAACAGAGTCCACTTCAGACCTTCAGACTGAAAGAAATCTACAATTTCTTGCTGCTGTTCGGCAGTGGCTCTCAACCTGTAAGTGTAGAAAGTGGCTCCAGGGTAGTGAGTTTCAAACTCTGCCTGATCAAAAATCTGTAGGCCATCCCCAAGCTCTTCTGGGGCGAGGCCATAGTAAGTTCCGTCGACCTTTATCATCGTATGCCCAATATCCAACCCTCTCTCGAGATAGGGCAGGCGAACCAAAAGCTCGACGTGGGTTACATCAGCGCCGCTTCCGAGGCCGTTCAGACTGCTACCTACCTCATGGGCGCCAGCGTCTCCATCGAGACTTTGGGCACTGGTACGACCTTTGAAAACAATGGGCGTACGGCCCGCTAGTACTAGCAGAAGGCAGGTCAGTAGCGCTATTAGCTTTATCAGTGAGACTTTAGGCTTGTGCATAGGGACTCTCACCGGGTTCGGATAAGGATGTGGCAGCACTGAGGCTCAGTCTATCGTCTGGATGAGCCTTACTTTCCAGTAGAAATGAAAGCGGTGGCGGATCTCTTCTTCACCGCAGGGCTCTACCCAATGATAATAATTCCACAGGTAGGCCTCACCGGTAGCTTTAGCCGGTGCTTGAAAAGAACGGCCATACAAAGTGTCGTAGATGACGTCAACAGGACGTTGCACTCTAGCGAAGGTAGCAATGGCCGGGATGGGAACTCCTGAGACGCTTTTAATGTAGCCGCTGTGGGAGGGGAAATAATTGCGATACTGCCTCAATCTGGAACGATGAGCGTTGGCGTACTGAGAAGCGTAACCTCGGCCAAGGCCCTCATTGTTAGCCATACTCGTGACCCGTTGAAGGTAACGCATCACCACTGACTGCTCTGGCTCCGCGCAGAAGCCGTCCCACGATGAGCCACCCCAGCAGCCTTCGCCCGGACAATAGGACAGTCGTAGAGCATATTCCACCGCCGCAGCGTGTGCACCGGCGTCGGCGCCAGTCTGGGCCACGCGCCGCGAATAGTGTAGGCTGGCGAAATCAACGAAGAACGGGGTCACCAATATAAAAGCAAAACAGAGGGAGATGACCACAAACATGTTGGCGCCGAGCTCGTCGTTTCGTAATCTCTTCAGGGTCTTAAGCACTTGCTTGCTCCACGTCATTTCCAGGGCGGCTCACAACGCATGGCGGCTGTGCTGTCGGTCCATATTTGGGAGAGCCGGCCGATGTAAGGAATCTCGATCATCGGGACCCGCAGCCGGACGCGCACGCGCACCGGGCTACCAGGGGCGCAAGAGCCGGCTGAGACCTGGTAATCATAGCTTCCACCTACGACGCGGGACACTGCTCCACGAGCGTCCTCATAGGCGGCAGCAGTCCGGGCTCCCTCGCGCGCAGCGTAGGTGGTGTGCATCGGCACATGCAAAAAGACCATGACCTGCCACACCAGAAGGCCTATAGCCAGCATCAGAGGCATGATGCCTATGAACTCTACAATCTCCACGCCCCTTTCATTTGAAGACATGCATGACGCAGATGATGCCGAGCGCTTGCCGGAATGGTGTCTGGCCTCTTTGATTCGGGCCACTAGTCTCTCGAGGGACATTGAAGGGACAACTCCATAAGAGGTTACAGGGACGGGAGAGGCGGATTCCCCTTCTCGCTCGCTGGCCGAAGCGAGCTAAAATCGTGCTTCACAGCGTGCGGTGGCCGTGTGATCGGTCCACAATTGCTGCAGCGGAACGAAGGGGATGTCAACCATTGGGATCTTCATCCGAACGCGGACTCTGACGATGCTACCCTCTCCTGCGCAGGCCCCGGCCGAAACCTGGTATTCAAAGCTGCCGGTGGTCCTAGCCACGGCTGCCGCTGCGCTCTCGTAAGTAGAGGCGGCGCGTGCCCCCTCCCGGGCGGCATTGGCCGTCATCATGCCTATGTGGGCCATAAGCATGAACTGCCAGATGATATAGGCCACCATAAGAATGAGGGGCATGACGCCAACAAACTCGATGACTTCAACCCCTCTTTCTTTCCGGACTTTGCTTTTGAGGCGCATTCCCCCTGCCCTCACATCAACTTGATAAAAGTCAAAAAAGATGGGAGATAACCGCTGCTCCCTTCATAGCTACAGCTATAAGGCAATCACTCGTGTCAATCAAGTTGACACAGCCGATAAGGAGGCCGCAGCGAGGACAGCGCTCAGTGACGCCCAGCCTCCTCACCAGGCCTTACCACTTATTGAGCCAGCTCTTCATCTTCTGGATCATCAACGAGCCGATCGACCGCCCCCCTTTCTTGACCACTATCAGCATCGCGCTCAATAGGGCCAGAATCACGGCGGCCATAGCGATCCACTCAATGGTCTCGATGGCCTCTTCACGGCGCATCTTGGCGTCCAGCCAGTTCAGGCCGTACAGGTAGTAGTAACCGAGTTTATCCATCATTTTTGCTTTTCCCCCTTTTTCTATGCGCGTTCTCAAGTATGGGAAGATATGGGAATCAGAGAGGTATCTCCCTAATCCCCGCTCAGGGGATGATTCCCCTGTACCCCCTTTGACCAGATCTCTGACTGAGAAGGAAATCGCTGTCCTCGCTGCCTTGGTCGTCAGGTCTGTTCAATCATGAGTATATCACAATGGAGAGGAGATGTCAACGGGGTAGTTGTAAACAAATTGTAAACTTTGCCTTAACCCCCTAGCACGGCAGACATGGCTGGGGCCATCTTGCACAGTATTAGGGAAACAAACAGGCACATGACCGCTGGCGCGACCAGGATGGTTGTGATGAGGGATATCTTGGGTGAGGCTTTGGCTCCTTCTTCTCTGGCCCGTTGGATGCGGCGGATGCGCATATCGCCCGCCTGCTCTTCCAGAGTTTTGGCGATGGGCACGCCTAGCTCCTGGGCCTGGACCAGGGCATCTATCACTATATGTAGTTCGGAAGTGCTGTTGCGATCTCGAAGTCGTCTGAAGCACTCTGCCCGGGGCAATCCCATAGTTAGCTCGTTGAGGAAGGTCTCCACTTCCTCAGCCAAAGGGCCCTCCATACGCTGTACGATGTAGCGCAGGGACTGGTCGAAGCCCAGGCCAGCCCGTACGCAGATTGTCAGGGTGTCCAGGAGATCAGGTACGGCTAGCGCAACCTCCTTTTGGCGCTTGTTGGCCTCACCATCCAGCCAAATCAAGGGCAGGAATAGGCCTAAAATGGTGAGGGCAATAAGGAAAGCTATGCCGGTAGCCCCGCCCTGGATGGCAAAGGGCAAGACCAAGACGAATACGGCCGCGCCGCTTAGGAACTGCAAGCCAAACAGCTCATCTTCAGTCAGGTTCTGGGGGTAGCCAGCGTAGGCCAGCTTGGCTTTTATGTTTCCCCGGAAGATCAGCGGCCGCATGAAACTAAACCAGGGAGCAATGCGGCGAGCCAGGGGGCGGATGCGTCTCTGGAAATAGGTCCTGCGCTGTGCCAGCCTCTCCGCTTCGATCATGGAGTATTCAGCCAGCTTCTCTTTTACCAGGGGCTGCTGTAGGTAGAGGTGAAGGCCCTCATAGAAAAGCAGGGCCGCGATAATGACCAATATGGCCCCTAAAATAGGCATTTTTTTCTCCTCTCTTTCGCCTCAGGAGCGGCGCGAGATCAATTTCTGTTTGCGTGACTCTCTAGACGCGTATGGTTGATACCCTTCTGATCAGGACGAATGACACGACCATGATGGCGATGAAAACGATGGCAATAAATATGCCATAGGGATCGGAGAGAAAGGTGGCTACCGCTCCGGGCATGATGCGGTTCACTATGACCAAAGTGACTATGGGCAGACCTATGAGGATCCAACCGGTAAAACGCGCTTCGGCGGTCATCGTCTGTACCTCGTCCTTCAGTTTGAAGCGGGCCGTCATGGCCTCGGACATCACGGAAAGAGCATGAGCCAGGTTGCCACCAGCCCGGTGTTGGATCATGATCGTGGTCACCATCAAGCGCAGTTCTTCGCTGGGCAGTCGCTCCAGCATCCTGAACATGGCCCTATCCATGTCCACGCCCAGCCGTATCTCGTGGCTGATACGGTTAAACACTTCACCCGCCGGGCGTTCCATCTTTTCGGCCACCACTTCGAAGGCCTGAGATACTGACAGGCCAGCCCGCAGGGAGTTGCTCATCAGGACAGCGACTTCAGGCATCTGGGCATCGAAAGAAACAAGGTAATGGTCGCGCCGGGAGTTGAGGTAGGCTCTGGGGACAAGGGTGACGACGGCCAGGGCAGATATGAGGTTAATCATGTGCGGGGTTTCAAACATGATACGCACTGCAAGGAAAGTGAAAACCCCCAGAAAGATCACTGCCGCCAGGTATTCGGAGGGGTTGATTTGGAGGTCAGCCATCTCCAGGCGCGGTTGCATCTTTTCTCTGGCCCACTTGGTGCGATCAATGCGATCTCCCAGCTGCAAGAGCAGGCTCTTGCGGCGTAGGACTCGGGTTTCCAGGTCGGCTCCGAGATCCGCAGCCCTCATGCTGACCCGCTGCTGGTGTTTTGAATATTCATACCAATAGTAAGCTGCCCAGCAGGCCGTAAAGGCGGCCAAGGCCATAAAGATCCCTGAAATTTCCATGGGCAAATCCCCCTCGCTATCGCTGCAAAGTCAAGGTGCGACGCACTTGTTTTCCAGGACACCCAGTTCGCCACGCCAAGGGGTCAATTCGTACCGTCAGTCCGGCTGGACCAAGTGCGTCGCACCTGGTTCAATTAGTAAGCCCAGGGCGTCCTGGCTCTCTTCCTTCGCTCGGCCGCTCTCCACGCCAGGAAGCCCCCAACGGCAATCAGGATCACTACTAGGAGCACACCGACGATGAGGAAGGGAAAACTGGACACAGTATAGTTGTAAACCCACTCCGGGTTAGACACCTCCACGGCCCCATCAGATGAGATCAGGACTAGCTTGAAGGCACCTTGCTCTGGGGCAGTGCTGGCCCCACTGACACTGAAGGTGAAAGAGGTCTCCTCACGGGGGGGCACTTTTATGCTCGTGGGTAGGACCGAGCCACCCTTCAATCCCTCGACCCTGACCTCCAGGGTTTGCTCCACAGGGGAGTCGGACCAGATCCTGAGACTGGCCTGCATCCCTTGTACACTCTTCACTTCTAATTCAGTAACGTCAGCCTGTACCACCAAGGCCTGGACGATGTTGTAACTGTAGACCACAGAGCCATTCTGGATGTTTGCGCCCCCACCAGGTGGGATGAAAGTCAACTGGAACTGCCCAGGGCCGGGTTGGGGTAGGCTCATGGTGTCTATAGCCAGATCGAAAGAGGTCGCCTGGTTAGGGGGTACTTCTATGCTCGATGGGGTCACCACCCACTTGGTTTCTTTCCCTTCACCCAGGCCCTCTATACTGATCTCCAGCCGCTCTGTCTCTGGGGAGTCTGATGTGATCTGGACAGTCACAGAGGTATTGAGAAAGCTCGCCATCTGCCCCAGGTCGGTCACCACTGGCGCGATGGTCAAATTGTGACCGGGGAAGACAACCTCATAGCTGCCGAGGGCGTAATCGGTATATTCTATCTCTTTTCCCTCTTGAGTGACTCGAATAGTGGCCTGGGCTGTTAAGTCGTGTTTGCCGCTCTGGGTTGGCACAAAGCTGACGGAATACCAGTCACCACTGCCTTGGGCTTCCAGCACGGTTACTTTGCCCTGGGGCTCCTTGATGGTGACCTCGACTGCGGCGCTGTTGACGGGCACCGAGACACCCGCAGGCTGCTCAAAGTGGACAGTGACGGGGATGGCCGTGTTTTCGGCTATGGCCTGAGGGGGCGGAAGTTCCACGGACACAGTGGGCAAAGGCCGCACATCTACCACCCGTGTCTTGGACAACTTGATAGCCTCGTCTTTGCGAGAGGGCACTTGTACTCTGAGCATATAGTTTCCAGGGCTCTCCACCCGCTGAAACAGGCCGGCATAGATGCCGTCTTCTTTCTGCAGGTCCTCTGCCAGGCCATCATCCCGCAAAACAATGGGAGGCCAGAAAGGCGACTCCATGTTAACGGCCGGGGCGAGTAGAGCCTGGAGACTTCCCTGGGGACGTGTCAAGTTGTAGTAGTCATCCCCTTGCTCCTCCATAGGCACCTCGGCATTACGCACTCCCACCTGAACGAACAGCTCCTTGCCCAGAGGGGCGTAGCGGGGGGACAATTCGTCCCACGATTCCTGTGGCCTGGGCGCGGTGAGCTGGATGCCGTAATCGGAGCGCACCAGGATGGCCATCTCCACCGGTCTATCGCTCTGCAAGCGGGCCCGCCATTCTCCTTCGAGGAGAACTGCCTCTCTGTACATACCAAAGCACTCGTAGCGGGGGTCCTCAGCGTGGTAGACGTAGCCGGACACCCCCGGATCAACGATGTTGGTGTCATTGGGGGATACGATGACGTCAATGAAGGGATTGTCGTGCTCCTTGGGGACGACAAAGGCCATATTGGTGATGCGTTGTTCTGGGTCAATGGTGCCCAAGGTCTGTAGCGTGCTGGGCTGCACGGTGACCCAGTTCACATAGCGGTTGTAACGCAGCATGGCGAAAATCTCGGTGTAGATGCGGATAAGATCAGTGGGGGTTTCGGCTTTGAAGGCCACACCCCCGGTGCGGCCAGCTACCTCACGCTTCAAGTACTGATAGTCGGCTCCCTCACCCAGAGCAACGGGGAATATCTTCCAGAAGCGCTTTCTTTCAAAAGCGGCCACGGCTTCCTCAAGGGCTGTCGGACTCTCCCCGGTGGGCAGGCCATCGGTCAACATAACGACATACTGGCGGCGTCCCGGCGGAGTCCTGTCCAAGATCTCGTAAGCCAGCTTGAGCGACGTGCCCATGTAGGTGTAGGCCCCTTCGGAGCCCAGCGATTCCAGCTTCTTCTTGAGCCCTCTTCGCCCGCTTTCCTCCATCAGGTCAAATTCGTCAGTCCAAGGGGCAAGCTCCATCAGTGGACTGACTATCTCGGTATGCTCTGCGTCTGACATATTGACCACAGCCACGCGGTCGTTTTGCTCAGACAGGTCAATGAAGAGCTTGGCCGCCGAGATGCGGATGTCTTCGGGGTCGTTGTCTTTCATACTCCCCGAACTGTCTATAACCAGGACAACATCAATGTCTTCCGAGCGAACTTGGGCTACAGTCCCCAACGGTGGAAGGAGTACGACGGTGGCCAAAGAAAAAATCAACGAAAGAAGACCAATCCTTCGCATAATCAGTAGATCACGGTTTCGCGCTGACGACCTCAGTCGTCCTGGCAGACGTGCGATCAAGGTCGCCACCGCAAGCCCAACTCGTGGTCTACTGATTCTCATGACAATTTTCATCTGCCCTCCCTAGTACATGCCCATTTTGACTTGTTCTTCGGCTACGGCGTCCTGGATCTCCACCCACTCTTGGCCATGGGTCAGCGCCCACCCCGAGGACTCGGACCATTCTTCGAATGCTGCCGACTGAACCCATCGGCAACTTTCATAGAAGTCTTTGTGGTGTATCAGACAGCTAGACGTCCCGAACCATTGCTTGTCCCTGTCCAGGATGGCTTTCCAGGCCTGGGCCAACTCGCTGGCTGTTCGAACGTTGTAGTACGTCCCTCCTGTCGTGTCGGCTACGCACTGGAATTGCTGGGAAGCGATGTCCTGAGACTGTCGAAGGGTTGCATCGTCTGGGGCAAGACCCATCACGTGGATGGTCATTGCGCTGTAAGCCTGTCTTAACTCGCCAGCTATGCGGCAGGGGTCCCCTCCGCAGATGTCGCCAACACTGCTGACCAGCACAATCTGGTTGGTTTGTTTCTCCTTGCCAGCAAAAGCCTGCCAGGTTGCCTGGAGCGCATTGGCCACAGGTGACCAGCCGACAGGAGCAACAGAGTCTATCTCAGCGTAAAGGTTCACCCTGTCAATAGGGCCGATGGGGTACGTCAACTCGACGCTGGCACAGGATTGCTCTTTGTCACTCTCGTCTGTGCTGCCACGGTGTCCATAGACGATCAGGCCAGCGTTGACGCCCGGTGGTAGGTCCTGTACATATTGGGTGAGAGCCGCTTTGGCCAGTTCCATCTTGGCCTGGCCCTCTATTTCTCCGTCCATGCCGGCCGACGCATCGAGGACCAGGATGACATTCATGATGCCGCTCGGCGTGACCACGCTGGGACCTTCGCACCCGGCCTTCCGCAAGCAATCGTGGACGAAAGGATCGCTGCCCATGCCGACCTCTACCTCATCGGGAAAGAGGTCGCCGTCGCTGTCTATGAGAGCAGGGTTTGGGGTGGGGTAGGAGGTAGGAGTCGGCTTGGCCTTGGTCAGCGTGGGCACCTCTGTGGGGCGGATCCTAACGGTTGGCTTTGGTCCCGTGGGTCTCGTGGGGGTTGGCTTAGCTCCGCACCCCATCTCGCAAACGAGTAGGGTCAAAAGCAACAGCCCCAACATCAGCCTACCCGGCAGACCTGCTCTCTGCAGCAGCTTGAGAATCAAGGGGATTTCTCCTCAAGAATCATAGCCATTCCCAACTGCCAACTCTCTTATTTCCCCGCAAACATCTTTGCCGACAACTTTACTCCAAAGTTTTTGAGTTGTGACAGGCAACGAGGAGTGAATCCAGTGGACTTGAATTTTCCCAGCACCTTGCCGTCGGCTCCTATCCCCCCTTGATCGAAGACAAAGATGTCTTTCAGGGCAATGTGGCCATCCTTGAGGCCCTGAATCTCCGAGACGGTCAGGATGCGGCGGCTGCCGTCAACCAGGCGTGCCTGCTGGATCACAATGTCCAGAGCCCCTACCATCTGCTCTCGAACGGCCGCAGAAGGCAATTCCACCCCAGCCCACATCACCATGGTCTCCAGGCGCGAGAAGGCGTCTGTCGGTGAGTTGGCATGGATGGTGGTCAGCGAACCCTCGTGGCCGGTATTCATGGCCTGGAGCATGTCCAGGGCCTCGCCTCCCCGCACCTCGCCGACTACGATGCGGTCGGGGCGCATGCGCAAAGCGTTGCGCACCAGGTCACGGATGGTGATCTCGCCCTCTCCTTCCTCGTCAGGCGGGCGGGCCTCCATGCGCACTACGTGGGGCTGACGGAGCTGTAACTCGGCCACGTCCTCTACAGTTACGACCCGCTCACTCTCAGGGATGAATCCCGAGAGCACGTTTAAGGTGGTGGTCTTGCCTGAACCGGTTCCGCCGGAGATGAGGATGTTCAGCTTGGCTCGCACGCAGCCATCCAGGAAAGCGATCATATCCTGACTGAAAGCGCCCAGTTTCAGCAGGTCATCAACGCTGAAGGGCACGGGGCGGAAGAGGCGGATGGTCAAGACCGGGCCTTCCACGCTGGCTGGCGGGATGGCGGCGTTGACCCGGCTGCCGTCGGGCAGGCGGGCGTCAACCAGAGGGTTGTCCTCGTCTAGACGCCGCCCCAGAGGTGTGACGATGGTGTTGATGTAGCTGCGCAGATGATATTCGTCGCGGAAGCGGATGTCGGGCCGCTCCTCGATCTTGCCCTTGCGCTCGATGTAGACCTTGTCGGGACCGTTGACCATGATCTCGGTCACTTCGGGATCCGCCCGCAGGTCCTCCACAAGCTTGTGAGCTGGTACAAACATGCTCTCCGGCAGGTCAATGCCCCTGGCCTTCAAGCGGGCCAGAGCTTTGGGACGGATGCCCGTCGGAGCAAAGCTACCCAGCACTTTGTCCGTCTCTTCATCCAGGCCGACCTGTATAAAGGAGAAGATGTCTCTAATCACGATCTCGCCCTTCTTGATGCCTTGCACTTCGGCCAGGCTGGTTACCTTGCGACTACCGTCGGACATGCGGTCCTGCTGCACGATGATGTCTATGGCCCCCACTATCTGATCACGGATAGCTGAGGAAGGCAGGTCTGTGCCAGCCCACATCACCATGGTCTCCAGGCGGGAGAGAGCGTCTTCGGGGGAATTGGCGTGGATGGTGGTCAGGGAGCCGTCGTGGCCGGTGTTCATGGCCTGGAGCATGTCCAGGGTCTCGGCCCCCCGCACCTCGCCGACGATGATGCGGTCGGGGCGCTGGCGCAAGGCGTTGATCACCAAGTCGCGGATGGTGACCTCTCCCTCCCCTTCCTCGTCGGGCGGGCGGGCCTCCATGCGCACCACGTGAGGCTGGCCCAGGCGGAGCTCGGCCACGTCCTCCACGGTCACGATGCGTTCACCTTTGGAGATGAACCCTGATAGCAGGTTAAGGGTGGTGGTCTTGCCCGAACCGGTGCCGCCGGAGATGAGAACGT
>JBGVTF010000357.1:0-2785 GCA_041862415.1 Anaerolineae bacterium
TGTCAAGGTCACGCTGAAAGACGAAGACATCCGGGTTATGGCCGGCCGTAATGATTGGGACCGGTCCTCGCGACTGCGGCGTCCCGGGCCACTCCAGGGCGACGGCGGCCTCGTAGTCGAAGGCCCAAGCCATGGCCCGGCGGAAGTGGACGTCGTCCGTTGGTGCCTTCTTGGTGTGCATCATGTAGTAGAATTCGGTGAGGGTCGGGAAGGCAGCCACGTCAACCCCTTCTATCTCCTGGAGCGCCTCCAGTGCCTCGATAGGCTGCCACTGGTCCGTGATCTCCAGTTCCCCTCGTGACATCAGCGTCCGCACGGTGGCTGGCTCAGTGGTGGCGATGAAACGAACCTCGTCGGGTGCGTTCGGGTGGAATGTTCCGAACCAGCCGTCGTACTTCTCCATCAGGAGGTACTCTTCCAGGGGGAACTCCTTGACCGTGTAGGGCCCAGAGCCGGCGTCGTGGGTCAGCAGCCACTCCTTGCCGTAGTCGCCCTTGTCGCCGTAAGGCCCCGGAGTGACGACGTTAGCCATCACTTCCTCTTCGTCGGCGATGTACAAGCGAACCAGGCTGATGAGGAAGATGCCACTCGGTTTGACGAGCTTGAACTGGACGGTGTAGTCGTCGAGGGCGGTAGCGCTTTCGACAGTACCCAGGTACACGTAGGCGTATCCCTCGCCGATCTCTAACATCCGGTTCATACTGAAGGCCACGTCGCCGGCCGTCAGTTCGCTCCCGTTGTGGAACTTGACCCCCTCCTTGAGATGGAAGGTCCAGGTGAGGCCATCGTCTGAAACCTCCCAGCTCTCCGCCACGTGGGGAACGACCCCGCCCTCGGTGGTCGGGAAGACGAGGGTGTCATACAGGTTGCACAGAGAGGATGAGCTGGAGAAGTCAGACCCCACCGCAGGGTCTATGTAGGTGGGCCAGGAAAAGGTGATGTTGAGAGCCCGTTTCCCTGCTACTGGTGCTGGCGGCAGGGCAGCCAGCAGTGCTTCGGCTTCCTCTTTGCTAGGGACCCAGAGCTTCCAACCCGGCTGAATGAGGGCCGCGTCTGTGATCATAGCAAAGCTGGCATCTTCGACCTGCTTGGCATTGGTGGCCTGCACAACAGCCATATAGGCGGCACCAGAGCCCAGGTACTTTTCAGCAATAAGCCACAGGCTGTCGTCCTTCTGCACCGTGTAGCTCTCGCCTTGGCTCAACGGTGCAGCCCCGGCAGCGGCTGGCAGAATCATCACTACGATGGCCAGCACACTGACAATGACGGTCCATTTTCTGATTCTAGACATTGTTTTCCTCCTCCTTGTCTAATTGGGGGTTTCCCAACCCCGCGTCTGTGTGTAAAACCAAGATGTTGCGTTCCAGTTCCTCACCTCCTTTCTTTGTAAGTAGCCTACCCTTTCAGCTCAGTCTCTGAAATGGGGGGCGAGACCGCCCATATAGCGAGGCACTCTTCGTCCCCCTCGTTTCGCCAGGAATGGGGCTGAAGCGTTTGGTAGTGAATGCTGTCTCCAGCCTTCAATACAAAGGTCTCTTCGCCCACAGTGACCGTCAGTTGGCCTTTAAGGACAAAGCCGAACTCTTCTCCCGGATAAGTAGGAGGCTGGTCTCTTGAGGCGCCCGGCTGACACACCAAGCGATAGGGCTGAATCTCCTTATCCGACGGATCCACCGACAAAAGTTCCACGATGACATCGGCTGTGCTGTCGAGCCTTTTGCCCTGGTTCAATCTGACGACACAAGGAGCGGAGACGTCGTCCTCGAAGAAATATCTCACTTCCACATCCAGGGCACTGGCGATAGTTGTCAGTCTGGCCAGGGAGGGCATGGTCTCGCCTCGTTCGATCTGAGACAAATAGCTGGCCGACAGACCGACCTGTTGGCCCAACTCGACCAGGGTGAGTCCTTGCTCTTTACGCAAGGCTCTGAGACGTTTACCGAGGTCCTGCACAACTTCTCCTCATCTTTGATTGAGCGGCACACGGCTCCTAGAAGTTTCTTGTTGCCTCAGTGACTAGAACACAGGTGGGATAAGCACCCAGAGAGCCACCATCGGGTTGTCTCCCGGGTTCTCCAGGCGGTGTTTCACAGTGGATTTGAAATGGAGGCTATCGCCCGGATTCAGATCATAGAGCGTATCGCCGATCCACAGGCGCAGGGTCCCCTCCAACACGTATGCGAACTCTTCACCGGGATGGGAGCGGAATTCGTCAGCCGGCAAGGCCCCATCCACGGGGTTAATTTGCACCAGCAGAGATTCGAGCTTCCGATCGGGGAAATTGGTCGAGAGGAGTGAGTAGACGATGAAAGAGCCTTCGAAACGAAATACCTCGCGTGCGTCGGCTCGGACGACTTTGGTGCCAGAAGTCATCCTGGGGAAAAAGTGGGTCACTCTGACACCGAGGGCTTGGGCAATGGAATACAGCATGGAGATGGAAGGTACAGCCTGGTTTCTCTCCACCTGGGAGAGGAAACCCGGGGTACAACCAGCTCGTTCCGCTGCTTCTTCCAAGGTGAGCCGGTCATCCAGTCGCAACTGACGGATTTTCTGGCCCATGATGTGAATTGTAGTCTCCATATAAAAATTATACCACATGTTTATTCCTCTGTCAAGAACGTGCTCTGCAGCCATGGTGGATCGTGCAAGCGGAGCATAAAATATGGTCCTCGAACTTGACCATAACTTGCATTTGGCCTCTTGCTTAAAGTTGGTGTATAATAGCGGAAATCGAGTAAAGAGAGGATCCAACCAGCATGAACAATGTACTGATTGATGAACCCAG
>JBGVTF010000358.1:0-49322 GCA_041862415.1 Anaerolineae bacterium
AACGAAATAGAATACGTCATGGATTGCCTGGAGACTAACTGGATTTCCTCGGCCGGGAAGTATATCCCTGCCTTTGAGGAACAGTTCGCCCAGCACTGTGGTGCCAGGCACGGCGTGGCTTGCGCCAATGGGACAGTGGCCTTGCACCTGGCGCTGGCAACACTGGGCATCGGCCCAGGAGACGAGGTCATCATCCCCACCTTCACCATGATCGCTACGGCCAACGCCGTGACCTACACGGGTGCAAAGCCCGTCCTGGTGGATTCCGAGATGCGCACCTGGAACATGGACGTAGATCAGATTGAGGCCAAGGTGACGGAAAAGACCAAAGCCATCATGCCTATGCACACCTATGGCCACCCCGTGTACATGGACAAAGTCTGGGAGATCGCTGAGAAATACGGCCTCTATGTGGTGGAGGACGCTGCCGAATCTCACGGAGCCGAATACAAGGGCCAGCGCACCGGCAGCCTGGGGGATGCTGGCTGTTTCAGCTTTTATGCCAACAAGATCATCACTACCGGCGAAGGGGGTATGCTCACCACCAACAACGAACAGATTGCCAAGCTGGCCAGCAACCTGCGCGACCACGCCTTCTCCGAGGAACGGCACTTCTGGCACAAGTACCTGGGTTTCAACTACCGCATGACCAACCTGCAGGCAGCGGTAGGGCTGGCCCAGACAGAGCGGTTCGAGGAGTTCGTCCAAAGGCGACGGGACAATGCTTACCATTACACCTCTCTGCTGAAAGATATCCCCGGTATCATCACTCCACCCGAGGAAAGCTGGGCCAAGAGCGTCTTCTGGATGTATTCCATCCTCCTTGACGATGAATTCGGCCTCAGCCGTGATGAACTCAGGGAGAAACTGGCTAAGAGAGGTATCGAGACCAGGACCTTTTTCATCCCCATCCATCTTCAGCCCATCTACTTTAAGGCATTCAAGGGAGAAAGGTATCCAGTAGCCGAGGACCTGTGCAAGCGAGGGCTCTACCTTCCTTCTGCCTCCTCGCTGACCAAAGAGGAAATCGAGTACGTCGTCGAGCAAGTTGCCGAATGCAGAGCGCAGAGGTAGAGACTCTACCATGATCCAGGCCGTGGGGCAAGGGCAGCCCCCTATCCATTGATCGGCGGCCGGCTGCGGCCGCTTCTGCACATTTGTAACACAGTTAAAGGTGTGATGTGGAAATCGAAGAATACGAAAAAATGTACAATCTGGAAGACTTCCACTGGTGGTTCGTAGGCAAGCGGCGCATCGCCCAGAACCTGATAGAGGAGTTTGTCCCCCTCAATCAAAGAGAGGCAATCTTAGACGTGGGCTGCGGGACAGGGGCCACGATGCGTTTTCTGGACCACTATGGCCAGGTCTATGGGATTGACATCAGCGAGACGGCTCTGTATTTCTGCCAAGAGCGGCACCTATCAGGGCTCAGCCGCGCCTCGGCTCTAAGACTTCCTTTCACCGATAACTCCTTCAGCCTGATCACCGCTTTCGACGTGCTGTATCACGAGGAAGTAGTAGACGACTTGGCGGCCCTCAAAGAATTCCACCGGGTCTGCAAAGAAGGGGGCAGTGTACTCATCTCCGAGCCAGCCTTTAACTTTCTATGGAGTTGGCACGACGTAGCCTATCACAGCAAGCGGCGTTACGTCGCCAGCGAGCTCAAGTCAAAACTGGAGGAAGTTGGCTTTCAGGTGGTCAAACTCTCTTACAGCAATGCCCTCCTGTTTCCTTCTATTTTCGCCTTCAGGATGTGGAAGAGACTCTCCAGGCCCTCTCCGGAGGACCATTCTGATCTGAAGCCATTGAACCCTTACCTGAACAAGGCTCTGCTCGCTGTCTATGATTTGGAAGCTTCGTTAGTGTGCAAGACACGTCTCCCCGTAGGGAGCTCGGTGGTCTGTGTGGCAAGGAAACCGAATGTAGATTGGAGAACAGAGAATGGAGAATGGAGATCAGGTGGAGGTTAGACTTATGGAGGATTCTGTGGACAGAACGAGGTATTTGAGGTGGGGACTATTCATCCTGTTTGCGGCCTTTTTTGCTTATCAGTACTTTACTCTCTCCCAGGTAATTTATCTGATTTTTGCCGCCTTGTGGATAGCAGTGATAGCACTCTCTCTGACAAAGCTCATATCCACCAAATGGCAAGGGCTGGCGGCCAACATCGGCATCAGCCTGGTATTTCTCGATCTAGTCTTCTATAAGCTGGACATCGGTACCATGCTGATTGCCCTGAAACAAGCTAACTACTACATGTTCATACCCTCCTTGGTGATATTGGCCATCGCGCTGGTCATCAGAACCTGGCGCTGGCACTGGCTGCTCTATCAAACTAAAACGGCGCGCTTTTACAGTCTCCTTTCCAGCTTGATGATCGGCACAGCCGCCAACATGGTCCTGCCAGCCAGGGCCGGAGAGTTCATCCGCGCCTACTTCCTCGGCCGCCGGGAGAAGATCAGTAAGACGACAGCTTTTGCCACTATCGTCGTGGAGCGCATCTTTGACGGTTTGACGATACTTCTGTTCCTGTTACTGGTAGTCATCCTGACCGGCGCCAAAAACGATGAAATAAAGTACATGGGTTATCTGGGAGCTGCCTTCTATTTGGGCGTGGTCGTAGGACTTTTTCTCCTCTACTTCAGAAGGGATTTCCTGGTTCGTCTCATCAAAGCCCTCCTGCCCCAGCCGTTGGCCGCAAAGATGGTAGAAATATTGGATGCCTTCCTGGAAGGGATGCAAGTCATGCGGAATGGCCGCCAACTGTTTATTGTCGTCCTGCTCTCATTGTCCACCTGGGTAGGCTTCGCCCTCTCCTTCTGGCCGGTCCTGTTGGCTTTCGACTTTGGCGCTCCGGTCCCCTACTACGCGCCCTTCCTGGTGATAGCCTTCGGCGCTCTGGGCTTAACCATCCCTGGCGCTCCAGCGGGCATCGGCATCTTTCAATACGTGACCGTCCTGGCGCTGCGCATCGCTTTCACCTTGCCGGGGGCAGAGCTGGCAGCGAATTTCGACGAGGTGGCCGCTGTTTTCTCACTGGCTCTTCACTTCTCCCAGGTAGCCCCTGAGGTACTGGTCGGGCTGTATTTCTTCCTGCGCGAGAACGTCAGCCTGCGCGAGGTGGAAGTGGGCATCTGAGCACAAGGCTCAATTCCCAATTCCCATTTGGGTGAGGGTGATAGCCCCCTCAGGCAGTGGCCCTTCGGCTTCGCTCAGGACAGGCCCTTCGGGGCCGACGGCTTGCAGCCGCTCCAGGGTAACCGGGTCGTACATCCCCACCAGCATCCGGTAGGAGCCCGGAGGAACAATGGAATCAATCTGGATCACGTGCCTGTCCTCGACCAACTGGCCTGGCAACCAGGCCGACGTGGGATACATGCCCCTCATAGGAACGCTGTCGCCCTGTCCCCACAGCTTGCCCCTTTGGTCCACCAGATGCACGAAAACGGTGTAGTCATTTTCCATCACGGCCTTGGCTCGCCAGTAGAGAGTCAATTCCCAATCCTCAATTGCCAAATCATAACCTAATAGCTCGATCTGCGCTCCCAGGGTGTATTCCACCCGATGGGGCAACCGGCGCGGGCTCACCGGTTTGGCTCTGATCACTCGCACCGGCTGCAAGGTAATGCTATCGCCGATGACACTCCCGTCGTTGGCCAGCACCATTAACCGTTCCCCCGTGCCTTGGTCGTACAGCCCCACCCGCAGCAGGTATTGCACCGGCGGGATGTCCGACGGCACTTCCAGGCGGTGCTCATCCCGGACGTAGGTCGAGGTCCACCAGTTGGAACTGGGGACATCGGTCAATGCCTGAGGGTCGCCGGGATGCAAGTTGTCCGAGGTGGCCCAGGTGACATAGTCCGGCGGGGCGTCCAGGTGGAGGAAGCTACTGTAATTGACATCCAAGGGCTCCAAGGCCAGCCAATAGAGCCGCACATGCAAATCCTCGCCTTGGCGCACTGTGTCGCCGCTGATCAGGTCATAGCCCAGGAAGAGGATCTTGTCATCCAGGTTGACGCGGGCCGGATGCTGGACCCCGATCACCTGGCCCACGGGTGAGTGCCGCCGGAACCAGGTGGTTTGGGGGTCAACGAGCAGCACCTTGACCAGGAGGAGCAGCAAGAGGACACCGCCCAACAGAAGGGCCTGGTTCCGGGAGAAAGCGCCGTCAGGTGCAAGATGCCCAAGCCTGGCCCCCCGACCCCGATAGAGAACCCAGATCGCCAGTACCGCCAGTAGAGCAATCGCTGACAGGGTGTTCATGGCCGTCCAGAGGGGGAGGTTCTCAAAACGCAACAGCAGTTCGTGTTCCCCGGCCGGGACAGGCACGGCTATAAGAGCAAAAGGGTCGGTGATCTGAATCTCGGTGGGCTGGCCGTCCAGGTAGGCCCTCCAGGCAGGGAAATAGAAAGTATAGAAATGGGCCGTGAAGGGCTGGTCACTGGTGAAGCGGTAACGGTCAGAGACCACGGTGTGCTCCACCAACTGGGCCTGCACCGAACCCGGCAAATCCTCGCGGTTCAATTTTTCGACCGGTTGCCCTGCCAGATAGGCGGGCATGAGAGGCGAGGTGGTCGGTGTCTGCCTGGCCCAGACGGGCATGTACTCGCCTATCACCGTGGTGCCCATGGTCTGGGTGCTTAGCTCATAGCGAAAGTAGTCTTGCAACGAAGGGTTGTCGTACTCGATAAAAGGCTTGGTAGGGTAAAAGTAGACGGCCACCGAGAGGACGACAATCACCAGAGAAACCACTAGAGCCAGGAGTGCTTTGGAGACGGCACCCCTGTCGCTCCACCTGGCGCTCCAGAAGCAGAGACTGGCCCCGGCCAGGAAGGCGCTGGCCAGGTTGGCTATACCCATCAGCCGCCAGGGGAACTCCCCGATGGGCAGGAAAGGGACGTTCTCCCAGATGGGAGCCGAAGCCGGCAACATCATGAAGACGCTGGCCGCCAGCACGAGAGCGAAAAAGAGCAGGTGCCATTTCACAAAGGTGTCTGCACTGGAATCGCTGGCGAACAACCTCAGCGCCCGATCACTCCGCAGTGGGCTGCGTCCTGAGCGTGTCGAAGGGCGGAACGAACTGTCGGCCAGAGGACGGGCTACAGGGCGGCTTCTCCGAATCCACCTCTTCCAGACCTGGTAGCCAGTGTCCACTGCCAGCGCAGCCAAGCTGATACCTGCCAAGACAACGATGGCTGCCCCCAGGCTAAAAGGCAGATAGGGGTTGTCCGCCGACGTATCCAGGGGCACGGGCCAGGCCACCAAGTCTCTGGGGCTCAAAAAACGCCGGTGGAAATCGGTGTGGCTGATGTAGAAATCCGCCCGGGCTGGCGTCCAGCGCATGTCATGGAGGACAGGCACCCAGAAGAAGGCGCTCAGGCCCAGGCCCAGGGCCAAGGCCAGACCCGCCTCTCTGGCTCTGCTCCATTTCTTGGTGGTCCACATCAGATAGACCGCGTAGGCCAGCAAGAGAGGGGTGAAGACCAGAGCGTGAAAATTATGGCTGAGCATCAGGCTGGCGTAGGAGAGGGCTCCGGCGACGATGTATTTGGGCCTGTCCTCGACGATGATTCTGTGGAAGGCCCACAGGATCCAGGGGTAGAGGGCCATGGCCAGGATCTGGGGGTAGTTGCCGCCGTAGATGAGGGCTTCCCGGAAGCGGAAGGGGGTGTAGACATAGGCTGCCGCTGCCAGCAGGGCTGGTTTCGCTCCCAGGACCTCTCTGGCGAAGAGGTACATCCCCAGGCCGTAGAGCAGGAAACAGAGCACCGCCAGCAGCTTGATGGCCGTCTCAAAGTCGGCACCCAGGACGTGGAAAAGCTCAGCGATGAAATAGGGTAGGGGTGGGGCGAAATTGAAGAGGGGGTAGCCGTAGCCGAAGGCCAGGGTTGGGGCCCAGCGGGGATAGTAGACCCCATCCTGCCAGCAGCGGTCCAACTCCACCAGACGGTAGAGGTGAATGGGCACGTCGGCCATGCTGGGCAAACCCGACCGGAGCAGCGGGGAAACGGCAAAGGTCAGAAGCAACAAGACCAGGATAAGGCCAGCGTCCAAATTAGCAAGGGTCTTTTTCACGCCTTCAGACATCGAATCGAATCCGCCTTCCAAACTGACGGGACTTACGCTATTTTACTACAAAGGCGGCTGGTTGTAAAGGCAGTGTTTGGTGAGGGGCGAAGGTCTTCTATTTCAAATGCGTAACGCTCCCACGCTTGTCATAGTGAAGGAGATATAGTATAATAAGTGGGCAAAACATGCCCTAAGTGTCCCTATTATACCAGAACTTGGCGATGGAAGCGATATATTGGGTCATGGCCTCGCAAGCTCCATCGTCCATGTGTAACGATCATCTCATTTTTAGTCTGATTCGGTACTAATAGCCTATTGTTTTCTGCATTTATTTGTGCTATAATAGACAGAGATTCTGTACAGCCCATTTCGCCACAAGAATTGATTTCTGTTCCCACACCTCGTGGTGAGCGAGTTGGGAGCCTGCTTTGCCCGTTGAGAGCACCCATATATAAGGCGAGTAGGGTCGAAGAATTTACAGAGGTTAGTATAGTTCACGAAAGGTGTAGGCAATAAGGAGCAAAGACCAGAGAATGGACGGCGCGAAAATACTCTACATTGAAGACAATTTAGAGAATCGTACTCTAGTCAAGCGCGTGCTAGAAGTAGAGGGTTACGTTGTGCTGGAAGCAGACGATGGCCCCAGTGGTCTCCGCGTGGTCGAGGAGGAAATGCCAGACCTGATCCTGATGGACATCAACCTGCCAGAGATTGACGGCTATGAGATCACAACACAGCTACGGCAAATGGAGGGCTTGAAGAACGTTCCTATCGTGGCCCTCACGGCTAACGTATTGAAAGGTGATAGGGAACGCTCATTTGACGCCGGTTGCGACGGCTACATTCAAAAACCAGTTGATGTGGATCTATTACCGGCTCAGATCGCAGCCTTCCTACGCCAGGCACAACGACAATAGAAACCACACCATATTGAGTGCCACACTCATTAAGTAAATCGTGCGGTATATATGTCCTCAGGGGGTTGCATGAGTAGGCGGAGAGTTCGCATCCCAGGGCATGAATCGTATACTCACAAGCCGCATCTCTGGGCGGCTTAGTGGCGATTGCCTTTGGGGGCATAGGAGATGGAGAGGGGAGAGGTTAGCTCCCCTTTATTGTATTATTCCTACCTTCACAAGTCATGTCAAAAGCGATAGACCAGGGAAACAACTATGAATATTGAACCAACCAATGCACACATATTGGTGGTAGAGGATAACGTCCACAATTACGTGTTAGTAGCACGCCTGCTGGCCTTCTTAGGCGTCAAACATCAGGAATGGAAACGTTCAGGTTGGCAAGTGTTAGAGTTCGCCGATAGTATGCCCCGTGTAGACCTGATTCTAATGGACATCCACATACCTTATGAGGATGGCTACGACGCTCTGGCCAAGCTCCGCGCCCACCCTCGCTTCGCTGATACCCTTATCGTGGCTGTTACTGTCGAGGCCACAGCCGACAACATGCGACGAGCCAAGGCGGCTGGCTTTAATGGTTTCATTGGTAAGCCCATTGACCCTGATCGCTTCCTCGAACAAATAAAACTTATCCTGCAAGGCCAACCCGTCTGGGAACTGGGAAGCCCCCAACCTCTAATGGACTAGAGACGCGCTATGTCAGGCCAATCTGCAACCGCGCAAGATAAACACGCTATTGCCACCACCGGCATGAGAGGTGGCTTAGGTCGCACCCTGCTGACCGCCTTCTTGCTGCTAGCTATCGTGCCTCTGAGCGTTATCAGTTTCCTGGGCGTTAGCAAGGCCCGGCAGAACATCCGACAGGAACTGGCGGCCAAACTGACTGCTGTGGTCACGCTGAAAGAGGCTCAGATTCAACAGTGGATGAGCGAGCGTAGCCGCAGTCTAGCTGTGCTGTCTAGCAAGCCGGACATACAACAGGCGGTCACAACCTTGCTAACCCAGCATCCCTCCAACGATGCTTACGACAAGGCCTATATCAACCTGCGCCGTAGCCTCCGTGCCGAACTGACTCAGGATACGGGCTTTGCTAGCTTCTTCCTGCTACGCGGTGAGGACACCGACGAACCGTTGTTGGAAGTAATGGCGCCCGCCAAACAGGTCAGTACGGATACAACCCGACCAGAAGTCTCCCTGTCGTCAACGAGCCGAACGCTGAACGTCACCTACTCCATTCCTGGCCCAGATGGGGGGGCACTGGGTCTCCTGGTCGGCTATCTGGACCTCACTGCCTTGAATCAGATCATGACCAAGCCCACAGGATTGGGAGAGAAGGGCGAAACTTACCTGGTCACTCCTGCCAGGCAGTCCATCCCAGCTGTGGCCACGGACGATGATATCCCACTCCCGGTTTTCCTTCACAGCCGGGGCATTGACGCTGCCCTGGCAGGGCACAGTGGCAGTGGACTGTATGACAACTATGCTGGTCAGCCCGTTATCGGTGCTTATCGGTGGCTACCAGAGCTGCAGGCTGCTTTGTTAGCCGAACAGACCCAGACCGAGGCCTTCGCACCGGAAGATGCCCTGGCCACGATGTTAGTTGGAACCACTCTGGCTGTGGCTTTGTTCACTACTCTGCTGGCCTCTGTGGTGACACGACGGATAACGCGACCTATTGTGCAACTGACGATGAGAGCCGTAGAAATCGCCAACGGCGACCTGGAACAGACAGTGCCAGTGGACCGCCGGGATGAGATCGGCATCCTGGCTCGGGCTTTCAACGTCATGACCGCCGAGCTACGGACGCTGTACGATGGGTTGGAACAAAAGGTAGCTGAGCGGACCACCCAACTCCGAGAGGCTAACCGCCAACTGCGCTATCGGGCCATGCAGTTGACCGTCAGTGCCGAGGTGAGCCGGGTGGCAACTTCCATCTTGGATCTGGACACCTTGTTGAGTCGCGTGGTCGAGTTGCTACGGGACTACTACCGCCTTTTCTATGTGGCTATCTTCCTGCTAGATGAGACGGGTCAGTGGGCAGTGTTACGGGAGGGAAGTGGGGAACTGGGGGAGACGTTGAAAGCCAAAGGCCAATGGCTGAGCGTGGGCGAGCCCAGTCTGGTTGGCCAGGTGGCCCAGAAGGGTGAACCACAAGTGCTTTCCAGGGCCGATATCCAGGGTGGGCCCGCTTCCCATCTGCCACCTACCCCTTCGGAAGCAGCCTTCCCCCTCAGAATCGGAGGGCGTATCATTGGCGTGCTTGACATCCATAGCACCCACGCCGACGCCTTTGACCAAGACGACGTCAAGGTGCTTCAGGGTGTTGCCGACCAGATCGCTATCGCCATTGAGAACGCCCGCGCTTACGAGCTAGAACGAGAGGCAGCCAGACAGTTGCGGGAGGCCGAAGAGATGCGCCGCCGTTTCCTGGGCCACATGTCCCACGAGCTCCGTGAGCCGCTGACCAACATCATCGGCTTCTCCCGGCTGATCCTAAAGGGCATTGACGGTCCCATTTCTGAGCAGCAGCGCAACGACCTGGAGATTGTCCACGCCAACGGCCAGCATTTGCTGGGCCTCATCAACGACCTGTTGGACGTGGCTCAGATCGAGGCTGGCTTGATGGAGTTGGATTTCAGAGAGGTAGACCTGGGAGAGCTCATCCGAAGCGTGATGGCCACGACCAGTGCCCTGGTGCGCGACAAGGACATCCAGGTGCGGCATGAGATACACCCTGACCTGCCACCTATCGAGGCCGACGGGACGCGGCTGCGTCAGGTTCTGCTCAAGCTGCTCTCCAATGCGGCCAAATTTACTGACCATGGCTCCATCACTGTGCAGGCCTGGCCTGATGGGAACAGCGTCCAGGTGGCAGTAGCCGACACAGGGCCTGGTCTACCCGAGGAGGACCGGGAAGGCGTGTTCGAGGGCTTTGAACAGGGCGAGGCTGGCCTGAACCACCCGCTGGGAATCGGGTTGGGACTGGAGCTGTGCAAAGAGTTCGTGGAGATGCACGGCGGCCGCATCTGGGTGGAGAGCGAAGAGGGGGTTGGTTCGACCTTCACCTTCACATTGCCGATTCGAAGACAATGATTCTCCCTGGTCCGCTCCGAAGTTAAACAGATTCCGGACGACAACCGGCACGTGGCCTTCGTCCACTGGGGGTGAGCATGTACATGGCTGACGAAGACGTTGCCCGCGCCCTCTACGACTGGTCGGACGAGGGGAGCTGCTTAGCTTTTTTACATAGCTGGCATGGCTGACCGGGAGTTTCCAGATGGAGCCAAGATGTACGAGTTATACCGCCAGATGGAAGAGGAGTGATATGATCGCCCGCTGGGGGTCTTTGAAGAACTGGTCGAGCCCTGTCGCCCCGATGAACTGGGCTACCGCTCCATGGTGGAGTGGCATGGCATCGAGGTGGCCATGAAGGAACTGATTCCATGAACATGGTACTGTTTCACAACTGCCGATATTTGATCTCACGCCCCACCCCCTTCGGTGGAATTCTGGAGAACGGCGCGATTTATATTGAGGATCCCATCATCAAGGCGGTTGGACCGTCGGCCGAGATTAGGCGCGGTACGGAGGCCAGGGAGACCTGGAGATTATCGACTATAGCCCGTGCTCAGGAATGGTGCGACGAGTTTGCCGCTTACTATGCGTGGGCAAAGGCCGCTGGCACGCCCATGTTCACCCGCGTCCATGAAGAATTCATACGGATTTAGCGCTGACTCGTGTCGCCTAACCGGACCTAACCCTGAAAAATAGAAGGAGGAATTGACATGGCACAAGTAGATACCACTATGGTGCCCAACGCGGGGCGTGTGTATGACTATGTGTTGGGTGGAAGTCATAACTTTGAGGCGGATCGCCAGGCGGCCGAGTACATGATCAGCCTGGTGCCTTCAACCCGAAAGTGGGTGCGCATGTTGCGCATGTTTCTGCAAGATGCGGTCCAGAAGTTGGTGGAGGAAGGGTTTGACAAGTTTCTGGACCTGGCTTCCGGGCTGCCGACGGCCGACCACATTCACGCCACAGCTCCGCAGGCTCGCGTGATTTACGTGGATAACGACCCTGTTGTAGTAGTATATGGGACCGATATCCTGGGAGGCAATCCAAATGTACGGTACATCCAGGCAGATATTCGGAACGTGGGTGCTATCCTCAATTCTCCGGCCATCCAGGATCTTTTTGGCGATGCCCGCAAAGTGGCCATTGGGTTCAATGCCGTCACCTGCTTCCTGACCGAGGAAGAGACGCAACAGATCGTACGCCCCCTGTACGATTGGGCAGCTCCCGGCAGCAAGATGTTTGCCACTTTTGAGACCAAACTCTCTGACCTGATGACTCCCAAGATGCAACAGTTCGTGGACATGTTTACCCAGATGGGGAGCCCGTATTACTTTTTGACGCTGGAAGAGTCAGAAGAGATCATGAAACCCTGGAGGGCGGATGAACGCGGCTTTCGTCCGCTGGCCGAGTGGTTAAGCATTCCCGACCAGATCACAGAGGAGGATCGGGAAGGGGTTGGCCTTGAGTTCTACGGGGTGATCTTGACGAAATAGCTCGCCCATCATAGTTTACAGATCCAGTGGTCAGCAAGAAACCGATCTTTGGGCGTGGTTCACGGGCCGAATGAAAATTGTTAGGCTCGCGAGCGTAATAGTTTATGACACATCATGAAAGGAGGGAACAAGTTCAACAGATCAAAGAAGCCCAAGTTAGGTATCAGATCGTTCGGTAAAGTTTACTAGTATTTTAAAGGAGGAACAAAAGTGAACAAGATTAACCGACGAGAGTTCATCCGCGCGTCCGCCTTGGCCACGGCCGGATTGGCAGCAACAGCTCCTTTGAGGAGTACTAGGGCACAAACCATAAAGCATAAACCTGCAAAAGGAGGAAATAGACTTGCAGAAGAAGCAAATCAAATGAATAAGATACTGTTTCGCAACTGCCGATATTTGATCTCCCGCCCCACCCCCTTCGGTGGAATTCTGGAGAACGGCGCGATTTATATTGAGGGTCCCATCATCAAGGCCGTCGGACCGTCACCCGAGATTGAGGCCCAGTACGGCAACCAGCAAGGCCTGGAGATCATTGACGCCCACGACAAGATCGTGATGCCCGGCCTGGTGGACTGCCATAATCATGTGGGGGAGGCCCAGATGTTTCTCATCTTCGGCTGGTTGGAGACGCCGTTGACGGGTATCATCGATACAGCGATCCGGGTGCTCTGGCCGGCCTACAGCTGGCTGACGGAGGAAAGCTCGTATGACCTGGCCCTATTGGGATTGGCCAACATGCTCAAGCACGGCACCACGACGTATGCCGATGCCTTTCCCTTCCCCCACGCCGTGTACCGGGCCGCCGAGTATTCGGGCATGCGCGCTGTGATGCACGTCCAAATGATCACCAGCGTCCACCTACCCGATGTCAAAGGCGCGAACGTTCACCAAGTGGAAAACGAATACCTGAATCAGACCAAAGAGGTCATCCAGAGCTACCATAACGCCCACGACGGGCGCATTCAAGTTGCCGTCCATCCCAGCGCCACTTATAACTGCACTCAGCGAATGCTGGCCAAGGGCATGGAACTGGCCGAACAGTACGATGTGCAGTTTGCGACCCACGTCGCCGAAGCGCCTGACGAAAAGGAGCTGGCTGATGCCACCTGGGCTCCCGAAGGCGGACAGATCCAGCATCTACACGACATCGGCCTGATGAGGCCCCGCTCCTTGTTCTTCCACGGCGCTGTGCTCAACGAACCTGAAATTGACATGTATGCTGAAACAGGCACAGCAGTGGCCCATTGCCCTCCTACCAACTCGATCCTGGGCAATTGTGCTTACCTGCCTTACATGCTGAAGGCGGGCGTCAAAGTAGGTTTGGGCACCGATGTACCCACCCATAACCTGTTTGATGTGATGCTTTCCGTCTCACAACAGCACAGCATTATGCCCCGGCAATGGCGTGGCCTAGCGCCGTGGACCCCGTTTGAACTGGCCACGGTCGGCAGCGCCCGCGCGTTACGCCTGGAGGACAAGATCGGAACATTGGAACCGGGCAAGCGGGCTGACCTCGTGACCATTGACCTGACCCACAATACCAGTCTCTTCCCGCTGAGCGTGGGCGTTCTGTTAACCTTCATCGCCTTCAACGGCCCCGGCACCGAGGTCGCCGATGCCATGGTTGACGGCAAATTCCTGCGACGCGATGGCCAATTCACCATCTTTGACGAAGAGGCCGTTATGGCCCGCGCTCAAGATTGGTGCAACGAGTTCACCGAGTACTATATGTGGAAAAAGTCCACCGGCGAGCCCATGTTCACCCGTCTCCATGAAGAATTCACGCGGATTTAGCGCCGACTCGTGTCGCCTGACCAGACCTAAGCCTGCATAAATTAGTTAAGGAGAAGTTGACCGCGAAACAGCCCGCCGGTCATAGTCTACGACCGAGGCCTCAGCTTGCTGCAGGATCATGTCATTGGGGATAGGAGATGAAATCTATGTCACCTACAGTTCCATATAGTGCGGATAAAGAGCCAGATATGCCGGAGCGTGGCATTCAGCAATTGCGCGATCAGGCGCAGACGCTATCTGCTGTGCTGGAAAACACCATGCGCAAAAACGTGTTGCACAACCTTGGTCCACTGGCTTCTCTCCGGCCGATACCCAAGGTAAGCCGGGAGACTGTCAGCACGTTCCTGCAATTCCTGGCCGGAGAAATCCGGGGAGATGAGCTATCCCCCTGGGTGACGGAACTGGTCCAGCAGGGGCTGGGGCCTCAGTCGGCGCTGGCCGTTATGAATAGTTTACATATGGCCAGTTTGCAAGTTCTGAAGGCCGATCCCGAGTCAGTTCAAGTACTGCACCCGGTTATTGAGGCTTATGGCGCTCAGTTCTTGCTGAGTTATCTGCAGGCCCGCGAGCGCAAGATTCTGGTCGAACACGAGCGGCTGTACCGTAGCATGAACGTGACCATCCAGAAGCAGCAGGCCGACCTGCAGCGGCGACAAAATCAACTCCAGACCGCCGCCGAGGTCTCCCACGCCGCCAGCAGCATCCTAGACCCCGCCGATCTGATCCGACAGGTTGTAGACCTGGTCTGCGAGCGGTTCGGGCTGTACTATGCCGGTTTGTTCCTGGTAGACCAGACTGGCGAGTGGACCGGTGAGCCGGGGCGCTGGGCCGTGCTGCGGGCGGGTACCGGTGAAGCGGGCCGACAGATGGTCGAGCGGGGTCACAAGCTGGAGATAGGTGGTGAGTCCATGATTGGCTGGTGCGTGGCCAACCAACAAGCCCGCATCGCCCTGGACGTGGGCGAGGAAGCGGCGCGCTTTGACAACCCACTGCTACCGGAAACGCGTTCGGAGATGGCCTTGCCGCTCATCAGCCGGGAGCGAGTCATCGGGGCCATGACCATTCAGAGCGCCCGGTCTGCTGCCTTCTCTGAGGAAGACATCACCGCCTTGCAGACGATGGCCGACCAGTTGGCCAACGCCATCGAGAACGCCCGACTGTTCGAAGAGGCGCAACAAGAAATCACCGAGCGCAGGCGGGCGGAGGAGGCGTTACAGCAGCGGGAGGCAGTTCTGGGAGCCATAGCACTTGCCGCTGAAAAGTTCCTCCGGCCCAGCGACTGGGAGCAAGATATCCAGGCGATCTTGGCATACTTGGGCAAGGCGGCAGACGTGAGCCGGGCTATTATCTGGGAAGCCAGTACGAGCGATGACGGTAAATATCTGATCAGTGGGCGTTACGAATGGATTGCCCCGGAAGCAAAGCTTGCCGCGCTGGTGGGCCTACAGAACGTTCCAGTGTTTAGACGATGGCGAGATCTCTTACCACATGGTGAGATTATTACAGGGCACGTCAGGGACTTTAGTGCCGAAGAACAGGAGTATTTCGTTCCCAGGGGGATCAAGTCGATTCTGGTAGTTCCCATTCTCGTCAATAACGCCTGGTGGGGGTTCATGGGCTTCGATCAGGGCGGCACCGAGCGGGAGTGGACGGAAGCGGAAATAGACGCGCTCAAAACAGCGGCAAGCATCCTCGGTGGAGCCATCGAGCGCAAGCGGGCGGAGGAGGCGCTGGCGGAAGAACGCAATCTGCTGCGCACTATAATAGACAACCTGCCAGATTATATCTATGTCAAAGACACCGAGAGCCGGTATTTTGTCAGCAACACTGCGCATGTGCGTTTCCTGGGAGCGCCAACGCTGGACGAGGTCGTTGGGAAGTCGGTCTTTGAGCTTTTCCCGCAAGAACTGGCAGCGCAATACTATGCCGACGATCAGGAGGTCATCCAGGCAGGTCAGCCGCTGCTCAGGCGAGAAGAACGCTCCGTGGACCAGGCAGGCAACCCTGTATGGCTTTTAACGACTAAAGTGCCTTTACAGGATAGTGACGGGGAGATCGCGGGTCTCGTGGGTATTGCCAGAGACATCACTGAGCGCAAGGAGGCGGAGGAGGCGTTGCGAGTCAGTGAAGAGCGGTTTGCCCTGGCCACGCGGGGCGCGAATGACGGAATATGGGACTGGGATATTCGTAACAACTCGCTCTACTGGTCTCCGCGTTTGAAGGAGTTGCTTGGGTATGCTGATGATGAACTCGACGTTGACTTTGACACGTTTGAATCGTATCTGCATCCAGACGACAGAGAGCGTGTAGGGGCAGCACTAGAAGCTCACCTGAAGGATCGAGTGACGTACGATGTGGAAGAACGACTACGCACCAAATCGGGCGAGTATCGTTGGTTCCGTGCTCGAGGACAGGCACTTTGGGACGAGGCCGGAAATTCCATTCGCATGACCGGCTCTGTCACTGACATCACCGAGCGTAAGCAGGCAGAGGCCGAACGCGAACGGCTGTTGACCGCTCTTGAGTATCGTAGCGCCCAACTCCAGACCGCCGCCGAGGTCTCACGTGCGGGTGGTAGCATTCTCGACCCGAACGAGTTGATCCAACAGGTTGTGGACTTGGTCAGCGAGCGGTTCGACCTGTACTATGCCGGGTTGTTCCTGGTGGACGAGACTGGCAAGTGGAACGGTGAGTCGGGGCGCTGGGCTGTCCTGCGCGCTGGCACGGGTGAGGCTGGGCGACAGATGATGGCGCAAGGGCACAAGCTGGAGGTGGGCGGCGAGTCCATGATTGGCTGGTGCGTGGCCAACAAACAAGCCCGCATCGCCCTGGACGTGGGCGAGGAGGCGGTGCGTTTCGACAACCCGCTGCTGCCCAAAACCCGCTCGGAGACGGCGTTGCCCCTCGTTTCACGAGGGCAGGTCATCGGGGCCATGACCATTCAAAGCACCCAACCTGCCGCCTTCTCCGAAGAGGACATCACAGTGCTCCAGACAATGGCCGACCAGTTGGCCAACGCCATCGAGAACGCCCGCCTGTTCGAGCAGACGCAGCAAGCCAGTTCTCTCCTGGGTTTGCGCGTTAAGGAGCTCGCCTGCCTGAACGACGTCGGCCAGAAGGTGGAGGAGACCCCGCCAGTGCCCGAGTTCCTGCAGTGGGCGGCGGCACGCATCCCGCTGTCCATGCAGTACCGGGAGGTGTGCCTGGCTGCCGTCGAGTTCGAAGGCCAGGTCTACGGCGCGGTCGAGGCGGTGAGCCTGCCATGCCAGATGGTACAGGCCCTGCGCATCGGTGGCAAAGTTGTAGGCCGGGTGTACATCTCGTACACCGAGAAGCGTGACTTTCTCGATGAAGAGAGCGCCCTGCTGGGCGACATCGTCAGGCGGGTGAGCGGCTACATCGAAAGCCGCCGCCTGTCCGAGGAGACACAGCAGCGTGTCAGGGAGCTGGCTTCCCTCAATGAGCTCAGCGCGTCCATCGGCGCAGAGATGCGGGTCGAAGAACTGGTAGAGCAAGTCCTCACGCAGTTGGCTGAGCTCATGGAAGTTGACGCTTCCTACTTCGCCCTTTACGATGAAGAAGACGATGAAATAGCGTTCATACTGGACTTTGTAAAGGGCAAATTCCAGATGTCGGACCAGCCCCATCGCAGGTTGGGCAAGGGACGGACCGCCCACATCGTCCGCTCCCGTCAACCTCTGCTCTTGAGGGGTAATATCCGGGAAGCCTACCAGCGTCTGGGCATCGAGAGTAGCGATGAACGGGCACGGGCCTTCATTGGCGCGCCGATGATTCTGGCGGACCGAGTGATCGGTGTGCTGGCTGTGCAAAGCTACGAACACGACGATGCCTACGACGAATATCACCTGGAGCTTCTGACCACTGTCGCTGGTCAGGTAGCAGTGGCCCTGGAACGAACTCGCCTGCTGGAGCAGACCCGGGCCGCCCTGGCCGGGACCGAAGCGCTTTACACAGGCAGCGACCGAGTGATCCGCGCCACGACGATGGACGATGTCCTTCAAGCACTGATCCACTCGACGACCTTGCAAAGACTTGACCGGGTCAGTATCGCATTCTTTAACCGCCCATGGGAGGACGAGATGCCAGAGGAGGTGACTGTCGTAGCCGCTTGGGAACGTAGCGGCGAGGAGTCACGCGCCCCCGTGGGCACGCGCTATGCCCTCGATCAATTCCCTGCTATAGAAGCGGTCACCCGTGACGCGCCGGCTATCTTCCGTGACATTACCACCGACGAACGTGTGTATGAAACCCTGCGCACTCTCCTTCTGGATAGGCTAGGCATGCGGAGTCTGGTCCTCTGGCCCTTGGTGGCTGGCGGGCAATGGATAGGCTTTGTTAACGGACAGGCCGCCACGGCGCTGGAGATAGACGAAGATGAGATACGCCAGATCACCAGCCTGACCGATCAGGCTGCCACCGTGATTCAGAACCTTCGCCTGTTCGAGCAGGCGCAGGCCCGTGCCGAGCGGGAGCGCATCATCCGTGAGATCTCGGATCAGATGCAGCGGGCCACGGACATGGAAGCTCTGATGCGCATCACCACGGAGGAACTGAACCGGGCGCTGGGCGCTTCGCGCGCCTATGTGCGCCTGGGCACAGAGGCGGAGATAGGGGCATCTTAGTGAAAGCACGACCGGGGAGTGAACAGTCAGGGACTCTGGGCTAGAGTTGTTGGGAGGTAAACATGTTCAGAACAGAGGCACAAAAGACAGAGAGGCGATCAAGACCAACTGGAAGATGGCGCATTGCGCATAAACTGACCATTGCTTCTGTGCTGATGATCCTGCTGACGCTACTAGGTGGGGGAGTTGGCCTCTGGCAGGTGCTCACCATTGGCCAGGCAATCGGTGAAGCGCGCCAAAAAGAGCAGCAATTGGCGTGGTCCCTGGAGTTGCTGGCCGCGGGACACCGGCTCGTCGCAGCGCTGGATCACATGCTTTTGGCGGAGGACCGACTTCTAGCAAGTACGGAGGTCGCAACGGCTTGGGGCACTCTCAGCTTCCACATAGAGACCCTGCAGGAGGCTGGTGGTGAGACAGGGGCTTCAGACCTCTTTGGAGAGATGGAAGTGGTCTACAGCGAGTGGCGCCAAGCAATGAATGAGATGGATATGCTAGCCCGACAGGAGTTGTGGACGGAGGCGGGCGTGGCGCTGGAGCAGAAGGTCAGACCGGCCAACGAGCACATGGGTCTCCTCATCCGGCGGCTGGTGCGCCAGGCCGATCAAGATGTGGAAGCAATGACTGCACGCACCCAGTTGATGGTCCGGCAGGCAGCCCTGCTGCTGGCCGCCCTGGTGGTATTGACCACGGCCATTGCCCTGGGCTGGCGGCAGTTTGTGTTCCGAGGGCTGAGTCTATCCATTAGCGAGCTGCGGCAGGGGGTAGCGCGCATCAGCAGCGGCGACCTCGATTACAAGCTGGCTGTTCGGACCGGCGACGAGATCGAGGAGTTGGCTGATGAGTTCAACAAGATGGCAGACGAGCTGGCTGAGGTGATCGGCAGCCTGGAACAGCGCGTGACCGAGCGCACGCGTGGTCTTCAGGCAGCGGCCGAGGTCTCCCATGCCACCACCTCAGTGCTCGACCCCAACGAACTGCTGCGCCAGGTGGTAGATCTGGTCCGCGAACGGTTCGACCTCTACTACGTGGGTCTGTTCCTCCTCGACGAAGAGGGGCAGCTTGCCGTCCTGCGTGCCGGCACGGGCGAGGCCGGGCAGCAGATGATGGCCCAGGGACACAGGCTGGAGGTGGGCGGCGATTCGATGATCGGCTGGTGCACAGCCAGGGCCGAGGCCCGCATTGCACTGGACGTCGGTGAGGAAGCCGTCCGCTTTGATAATCCTCTCCTGCCGGACACCCGCTCGGAGATGGCGTTGCCGTTGCGTTCACGAGGGCGGGTCATCGGGGCCATGACCGTGCAGAGTATGGAAGAGGCCGCTTTTGACGAGGCAGACATCGCTGTGATGCAGACCATGGCCGACCAGGTGGCGGTGGCCATTGACAACGCCCGGCTCTTGGCCGAGACCCAGGCCGGCCTGGAGGAGATGGAGACCATCCACCGGCGCTACCTGCGCCAGGCGTGGACCGGATATCCGCAGACTGCCAGGACGACCAGTTACGAGACCAAGCGTGCAGACGTTGCCCCATTGGGCGATACGGTACTGCCCGAAGTCCAACAGGCGGTGGTGCGGCAAAGCACGACGGTGCTGACCGGTGACGGAGCCGAAGAGGAGAGCCGCTCTGCCCTGGTCTCTCCCATCATGCTGCGCGGTGAGGGCATCGGCGCCTTGGGCATCCATGACGAGGATGGGGCGCGGCAGTGGACCGACGACGAAATCGCCCTGGTCGAGGCCGTCACCGAGCGCATGGCCCTGGCCGCCGAGAACCTGCGGCTCCTCGATGAAACGCAGCGCCGCGCCGCCCGCGAACGGTTGACCAGTGAGGTCACGGCTCGGGTCCGCGAGACGCTGGACGTAGACACCGTCTTGCAGACCGCCGTGCGCGAGATCGGCGAGGCGCTGGGGTTGCACGACCTGACCATCCGGTTAGAGATTGACGCGGATCGGACCGATTAGAAGGTCATTGGACAAAGGGAGCGATACGATGAGCAAGCGAACTGGGTTTCCCAGGCGATATATCGCTATAGTCAAGGCGGTTCTCCTTCTGATCGTGGCTGTGGGGCTGGGGCTGACCGGCTGTGGACCGACACCACCAGCAACACCGGTGCTTCCAACGCCTGTGGGGGAGGACAAGCCAGTTATCGTTGTGGCGTTGGACAGCGATATTGACCACATTGAGCCCATGGAGTTCCGCAGCGATGCGGGCTACTATGCCACGGCCAACCTGTATGAGCCCCTTGTCCTGCAGAAGCTCGTGCCGGGGGCCGAGGAGAGAGTGCTGGAGGGGATAGGCGAGTACGGCCCAGGCCTGGCTGAGGTGATCTTCTCTGCAGACGGCTTGGTGGCCACAGTGAGAATTCGCCCGGGTGCCAAGTTCTACAATGGAGACCCCATCGCGGCCCATGCCTTCAGGCACACCTTCGATCGAGCCATGCTCGCACCCAGGAGCTACATCCCGCTGCTGGTCCAGTTTATGGGCTTCGACAGTCCAGAAGACGTGGTGGTCGTGGACGACTATACCCTGGAGTTCCACCTGGATGAGCCCAGTCCGCTTTTCCTGCCCTTACTTTCCTTCCAGGTTTTCGGGGCGATGGACCCCGAGACCACCGAGGCCCACGCTACGGATGATGACCCGTGGGCCTTTGACTGGTACCGCGAAAATGCCAACCCCAGCGGGCCTTACATCATCACCAAGTGGGAGCCGGGCGTGGAGTACGTCTTCGAGCCCAACCCCAATTACTGGCAGGGTCCGGACTATTTCCAGAACTCGAAGGTCGTCGCCAAGGTGGTGCCCTCGCCTGAGGATCGCGAGTTGCTGCTGAAGCAAGGCGACGTAGATCTGGCCCTGGGTTTGCCCTTCAAGGACGTGGATGTCCTGAAGGCCGACTCCAATGTCAAGGTTTACACCATTGAGTACACACGGCTCTACTACCTGGGGATGAACAACAAGATCCCCCCCTTCGATAACCAGAAGGTGCGACAGGCCATCTCCTACGCCATCCCCTATGACGCCATCATCCAGGAGGCGCTGTACGGCTACGCTCGGAAGGCCACCAGCCCCATACCCCAAGGTATGCCCAGTCACACTGACGAGTTCTGGCACTATGACACCGATTTGGATAAGGCCAAGGCCTTACTGGCGGAAGCAGGTTTCTCAGACGGCTTCGATGTGGAACTCGCCGTGCGCCTCTCTATCCCCTGGGATGTGGATGCTGCCGTACCTATCCAGTCGTCACTGGCCGAGATCGGCGTTAACGTGACCATCAACAAGATGACCGATGCCGATTTCTTTGGCAAGCTCAACAATCACGAACTCCCCTTCTTCATCCACGACTGGTACTCCTGGGGGAATGACCCGGCTTTTCAACTCAACTTCTTGCTCAAGTGTGGCGCCTTCACCAACTACGCGGACTACTGTAACGAACGCGTAGATCGACTCATTGATGAGGTCACCTGGACAGTGGACGAGGCCGAGCGGGAGGCGCTAATGCGTGAGGCCCAGAAGATCATTGTCGAGGAAGCCCCCTGGGCTTTCCTGCACCAGCCCGACTGGATCGTGGCCGTCAGCAAGGACTTCACTGGCTTCGCCAAAGTGGACGACCTCACCCTTCGCTTCGCTCCCATGGGGAAGGAGCAGGAATAGTTAGGAAATCAGAGAGTCATGTTGCCAACAGGATAGCAGAGCCTGGCCGGTACCCATCAGGCCGAAAAGGTCGCAAAGACCTGAATGAACTGGCCGACAGCTTGATCGAGACTGTAGGGCAGTACCACTGATAGAGAACTGGAGTTGAACGGCTTGGCGGGGTGGTCATATGACCTCGTCGAGCAACGTGAGTTTTAGGGAGAGCGGACTATGGCAAAGAACAACGGAGTGCCAGCAACTGGGATGACGTCCCAAGCGCGTAACGCATTGCGAGTAGTTACAATCACTCTCGGTTTCGCTGTTGCCACTGCTATCCTTTGCTTTGCTCTGGCCTTGCGGACTGGGGCCTGGCAACTGTTTGCCTGGGGGATTGACGTGTTTGGCCTGGTCGTAGTCCTCCTCGCCAGCATTTGGCTGATCCGGCGCGGCCGTTCCGTTTCGGCCATCTGGCTTGTGCTCGGCGGGCTGGCAGTAGTTGTGTCGCTCACGATGCTCTGGATCGCTGGTCTCGGACTGGCGTTGGGATTGTGCTGTGTGACTGTAATATCACTGATGGCGATCCAAATGCTATCTCCAAAGCAAACTGGCTGGGGATTCATCGCCAGCGTCGCAGTGGGTGCCGCCGTCCTGCTGCTGGACGTATTCGGGTCGGCCGACCGACTGGCCGCGCCACCTGAAATGATGAGCTTTGTCTCAGTCATCACCGTCTTGGCGATGTTCGTTCTTGGCTTCCTTTTGGTGCGGCACTTCGTCAACTACACTCTGCACACAAAACTGGTCATCGTCTTGCTGGTCGTCGTGCTGACCTCAGTGGGCCTGCTGGCCTTCTTGAATAACCGCGCCACGCGGTTGGCGCTGACCGACGACGCCAACCAGGCCCTCTTCGCGGCAGCCTCGCAAACTGCAACCAATATTGACGCTTTCATCAACACTAATCTGGACGTCATCCGCACAGAGGCACAGTTGCCGCTATGGTCGACATATCTAAAGCTGGTAGCTGACCAAAAGTCGGATAGCAGAATAGAGGCAGAGGTCAGAGCTACTTTGCGTGCTCTCAGTCGCAAAACCAACATCTCATCGTATGCGCTGCTAGACGGCCAAGGCCGGGATGTGATGGACACTTTTGCGTCACATATTGGCACGGACAAATCCGGCCGCAAGTACTTCCAAGAGCCGCTCAAATCCGGCCTGCCCTACGCCTCGCCTGTTGAATTTTCGCCAACGACCGGTAAACCCTCCATATACTTCAGCAGTCCGGTGCGCGGCTCTGCCGGGCACATCGTTGGGGTGCTGCGCATGCGCTATGACGCTACCGTCCTGCAGACGTTGGCTGTCCAAAGCAACGGATTGGCTGGCCCGGATTCGTTCGCGGTTCTGTTCGATGAGTACCACATCCGCCTGGCGCATGGAACCACCCCGGAGACGGTCTTGCAAGCGGTGGCCCCGCTCGACCCGGCTCGGATGGCAGAACTGCAGGCCGTCCATCGCTTGCCCGACCTCCCCGCCGAGGAACTCTCCACCGACTTGCCCGCCCTGGAGCAAAACCTGACCAAAGCGGCTGGCCAACCGTATTTTGCGGTTGAGGACGCCGCTATGAGGGGGAGGATGAACCAGGCCGCCGTCACGACGCTGAAAACGCAGCCCTGGTTGGTGGCCTTCTTTCAACCGCAGGACGTCTTCCTGGCTCCTGTCGGAGCACAGGAGCGCAGAGCGGTGTTGCTGGCGGTGGTGATTGCTGCGGTGGTAGTCGGGGCCGCCCTTGGCATGGCACAGTTGCTGGCTGGCCCCATCATACGCCTGACCGCTGTCGCCGCAAGCGTAAGCGCCGGTGACCTGACTGCTCGGGCGCGTGTGGAGTCCGGCGATGAGATCGGCACGCTGGCGACGACCTTCAACAGCATGACTGAGCAGCTTCACGGGCTCATCGGCGGCCTGGAGCAGCGGGTGGCTGACCGCACTCGCGACCTGGAGCGCCGTACTCACTACCTGGAAGCGACCGCAGAGGTGGCGCGGGAGGCGGTGTCAGTGCTGGACTTGCAGGAACTCCTCTCGCGGGTCACGGCCCTGATCAGCGAGCGGTTTGGCTTCTATCACACTGGCCTCTTTCTGCTGGACCCCAGCGGCGAGTGGGCGGTGTTGCAGGCCGCCTCCAGCGAGGGCGGCCAGCGGATGCTGGCGCGCGGGCACCAATTGCGAGTGGGGCAGAAGGGTATCGTGGGCTACGTCACCGGCCGGGGCGAGCCGCGCATCGCGTTGGACGTGGGTGCTGACGCGGTGTTCTTCGACAACCCGGATCTGCCCGACACACGCTCCGAGATGGCGCTGCCGTTGCGGGCACGGGGGGAGATCATCGGCGCACTGGATGTGCAGAGCAAGGAGCCAGAAGCGTTCAGCGGAGAGGATGTGGCGGTGCTGCAAACGCTGGCTGACCAGGTAGCCATGGCCATCAGCAACGCGCGGCTGTTCCAGCAGGCGGAGGAAGGTCTGGAGGCCGAGCGGCGGGCCTACGGTGAGTTGAGCCGCCAGACCTGGGACGAGATGTTGCGCGCCCGCCCCGATCTGGGTTATCGCTACGATGAGGAAGGCGTCGTCCCCTTGGCTGGGCATCCCTCCCCAGGCGAACACCGAGGCGACGACAGCGAACGGGGTTCTGAGCCTGTCAAAGAACTGCCCGAACTGGCGCTTCCGGTCAGGGTGCGGGGGCGTGTGATCGGTACCATCAATGCCCACAAGCCCAGCGGCGCCGGTGAGTGGACGGCGGAAGAGGTCGCGCTGATGGAAACATTAACCGACCAGTTGGGCGTAGCGTTGGAAAGCGCCCGGCTCTATCGGGACACCCAACGCCGCGCTGCCCGCGAGCGGTTGACCGGTGAGGTCACGGCCCGCATGCGCGAGACGCTGGACATGGAGACCGTGCTCAAGACTGCCGTGCAAGAGGTACGGGAGGCCTTGGGGCTGTCAGAGGTGGTAGTCCGGCTGACAACCCAACCAATCCGCCAGGCCGGAGATGATGTCGAGACGAAGTGAAGCATATTCGACAACCGCACACCAGAGTATGGAACTGATGCCTTTTCACCGAGCGACTCTCACGCATCCACAAACGACCAAAGGAGCGGTACGATGAACAAACGAACTGCATTCCCCGGGCGGTCTGTTGCCATAACCCAGAGGGTTCTCCTTCTTGCCGTGGCGGTGGGGCTGGCGCTGGCCGGCTGTGGACCGACACCTACGCCTACCCCTGTCGCGCCACCACCCCCAACGGCTACGCCCGTGCCACCGATAGCCACTCCTGCTCCTGCCACCCCTCCACCGGTGATGCAGAAGGACTTGTTCGTCTACGCCCAAGGGCCCACCTTCCCCGACATTGACCCCAGCATCAGTTTCTCCAACGATTCGGTCGTGGTGTCCAATGCCTATGAAACGCTGACCTTTTGCAACCCGCCGGGCAGTGAAGAAGTGCTCAGCCCTGGCCTGGCCACCCGTTGGGAGTCCAACGAGGACGCCACCGAGTGGACCTTCTACCTCCGTAAGGGAGTCAGGTTCCATGATGGCACCGATTTCAACGCCGAGGCGGTGAAGTATTCCATCGAACGGACCATAAACATGGGCATGGGTGCGGCCTTTGTCTGGGATCCGGTGGAGGAGATCGAGGTCGTTGACGACTACACCGTCAAGTTCAAGCTGAAATACGCTGCTCCCCTGGACCTGATCGCCGCCGCAGGATATGGAGCCTGGATCTTCAGCCCCACCTGCACCGAGGCTCAGGGGGAGAAGGCCAGCGAGTGGTTCAACGAGGGCCATGATTGCGGAAGTGGCCCCTACCTGATCGAGAACCGCGAGTTGGGCACAAGGCTGGTTATGACCCGCTCCCAAGACTACTGGGGCGGCTGGAAGGAAGGCCAGTTCGACGAAATCGTCTTCGAGATCGTCGTAGACCCCGTGGTGCGTCAGCATATGCTCGAGGTCGGGGCGGCTGACATGACCTACGACTTGGCCCGCGAGAACTGGGCCACCCTGGATGCCAGCGACGACGTGACCGTCTACGTCAACCCCAGCTTCCAGAACCTGTTCGGCCTTTTCAACATGAAGAAGGAACCCACGAACAACAAACTGGTTCGGCAGGCTCTTTCCTACGCCTTCCCTTACCGGCAGTTCATCGAGGGTGTGATGCTGGGCCAGGCCACGCAGTCCCACGGCCCCGTTCCGGCCGGGATGTGGGGCTACAGTGAAGACCTGTTCCAGTACACCTACGATCTGGACAAGGCCAGGGAACTCCTGGCTGAGGCCGGTTACCCTGAAGGCGGCTTCGACTTGCTCATGACCTACAATGTCGCTGACCCGGACCAGAAGCAGGTGGGTGAACTGTGGAAGGCAGAGTTGGCCAAGCTGGGGATCAATCTAGAGATGCGGGCCATGGAATGGGAGCCCCAGTGGGACCTGGCCATGTCAGACCCCATGGCGGCCCAGGACATTCTCGTCTTCTACTGGTGGCCAACCTGGATCACACCCTACGACTTTCTCTTCAACATGTTCCATTGTGAGGAGGAGATCCTCTTCAACCTGGGTTACTACTGCAACCCCGAGTTCGATGAGACGATTGACACAGCCAACGAGCTTTCGGGAAGCGACCGGGCAGAGGCTGTGCGGCTTTTCATCGAAGCACAGGAGATACTGATAGAGGACGCCGCGGCCATGTTCTTCTACGACCGCCCCAACAACCATGAGCTCCGAGCTGACATCAAGGGCTACGCGGACAATCCGGCCTATCCGCACGTGGTCTTTGTCTACAAGCTGTGGCGGGAGTAGAAAAGTCTGGAGTAATGTAGTGCTGAAACCGTCCCTGCAGAGTTGTGCGACAGAAAGCTGAGGGTAACTATGCCTGGAGAAGAAAAAGTAACCACGTCAGTCAAGCGCCCCTTCGAGGAGGCGAAGCAGAGCAGAGGCCACGTGGCTGAACGTTCTGACGAAGAACGTCGCGCGGCGTCCATGGAGCGTGTCACGCTTATCCTGATTATTACTGCTATTGTCGCCATCCTCTTTTACGTGCTGCTCTATGTGCAAATTGGAGCCTGGCAAGTACTGTCCGAAGGGGGAGGGCTCGCGCTGACCCTTGTGTCCCTGATTGTGGCTTATGGGTTGATCCGCCGTGGGAAACTCGATGCCGCCGGATACTGGATACTTTTCGCCCTGCTGGTTGGCTACGGCGCTGCCGAGTTGTTCCTGGCCAGCGCGACCTTGTATCTGACAATAGGCGGTATCTTGCTGATCATCATCGTGGGCAGCATCTTCTTGCCACGCAAATGGGGCGCCTGGTTGGTCACGACTGGCCTGTTTGCGACCTACGCCTTTCTAGTTAATCAGTTCGAGCCGTTGCCCCGCTACGATATCACGCAGTCGCCTGTGTTACGCATCTTCATACCGGGCATAACCGCATCGTTGGCGCTAGTGATCCTCTTGCAGGTTGCCCGCGCCTTCCGCATCGGCACCATCCGCACCCGCTTGCTCATCGCTTTCGTGTTGATGGTCTTGCTGCCAGCAGTTGCCATCAGCGCTGGCTCAATCGTGTTAGGTTTTCAAAGCGGGCGGCAACAAGTGATCGATCAGCTCGAGTCGGTGGCTACGCTCAAAGAGACCGAGATTGAAACGTGGGTGAACAGTTTGCGAACCGACTTGGTCACTGCCTTGGCCGGAGAGGACGCGACACGGCGCACGATTGCGCTGCTGCAAATGCCAGACCCATCGAAGTATCTAGGCTACTGGGTGCGGAACCATTTCCAACAGGCAATTGAACAGGCGGGGCGGTTTGAAGAACTGTTCTTGATTGATCTCCAGGGGCAAGTGATCCTCTCCAGCGACGTCACGCAGGAGGGCAAGATTCACAGCAACCAGACCTATTTCCGGGAAGGGTTAAAAGGGTCCTACGTGCAGCCGCCATTCTACTCCCCCTCGCTGGGTCGGATGTCAGTGGTCGTCGTGCGCCCGGTGGTTGACGAACAGGGGTACGTGTGGGGCGTTCTGGCTGGTCGTGCCGATCTGAAAGCGTTGAACGAAATGATGCTGGAACGGGCCGGGTTGGGCCAGACAGGGGAGACCTACCTGATCGGTCGCAACCATGCCCTGCTGACCGAATCGCGCCTCGGCGAGGAGGATATCTATGTGCGTACCCAGGGGAGCGACGCAGTGCTGGAAACCCAGGCCAACGGATCTGGATTGTACGAAGGCTATCGGGGTGAGCCCGTAGCAGGGGTCTATCACTGGCTGCCGGAACTCCAGGTGGCCCTGATGGCCGAACAAAACCAGTCTGAGGCTTTTGGCGCAATGTATAGGACGCTGGGCATCAACGTAGGCGTGGCACTGACCTCTGTGTTGCTTGCCGTGGTCGCCTCGCTGTTCATCACCCGGAGCATCGCCACCCCGCTGGCCAATCTGGCTGGAACAGTCGCGCAAGTCACGGCCGGTGACCTGGAACGTGTCGCTGAAGTAGAGCGAGAGGACGAGATTGGAGCGCTGGCGCAAGCCTTTAACAGTATGACCGCCCAGTTGCGCGGGCTGATCGGCAGCCTGGAGCAACGTGTGGCCGACCGCACGCGCGAACTGGAGCGCCGTTCGGCCTACCTGGAGGCCTCGGCCGAGGTAGGCCGCGTAGCCGCTTTGGTCCTGGAGACAGATCGGTTGATTCGGCAGGTGGTCGAGTTGATCCGCGAGCGGTTTGGCCTGTACTACGTGGGGCTTTTCCTGGTGGATGAAACCGGCGAGTGGGCCATGTTGCGGGCCGGCACCGGCCAGGCTGGCCGGGCCATGCTGGCGCGCGGTCACCGAATCAAAGTAGGCAAGGGCATGATTGGCTGGAGCATCGCCCGTGCTGAGGCGCGGGTGGCGCTGGAGGCCGGTGAGGACGCCATGCGTCTGGCCACGGCCGAGCTGCCGGACACCCGTTCTGAGGCAGCTTTACCGCTGCGCTCGCGCGGCCAGGTGCTCGGCGCGCTTACGGTGCAGCACACCCGGCCCGGCGCTTTTGACCAGGATACTCTCGTCGTGCTGCAGACCATGGCCGACCAGGTGGCGGTGGCGCTAGACAATGCGCGCCTGTTCGCCGAAAGCCAGGCGGCTCTGGAGGCGACGCGCCGCGCTTACGGAGCGCTGAGCCGCGAAGCCTGGGCTGAGTTGCTCCGCGCCCGACCCGACCTGGGCTACCGCAGCGATGAGCGCGGCGTCACCAGCGCCGGGGATATATGGCGACCTGAGATGGAACGGGCCTTGCAGGAGGGACAGACCATCCGCGGGACCGATACGGAGACGAAACGATCCCTGGCCGTGCCCATCAAAGTCCGCGGCGACGTAATCGGCGTGCTGGATACCTACAAACCCGGCGACGCGGGCGAGTGGACGCCGGAAGAGATCGCGCTGCTGGAGACGCTGGCCGACCAGTTGGGCGTGGCGCTGGAAGACGCTCGGCTCTATCAGGATGCGCGGCGCGGCGCCGCCCGTGAGCGGTTGACCCGTGAGATCACGGACAAGATGCGCCGCGCCACTGGCGTGGAGGACATCATACAGACAGCCGTGGACGAGCTTTCCAGGGTGTTGGGAACGTCGCGCACCTTCGTGCGGCTGGGCGTCGTTCCCTCATCACAGGATGATGGGAAAGCGGTGCCCTGAGCTTGCCGAAGAGACGAGTCATAAGTCAGTGTGGAAAGGCATTCGGCTATGGCTACAACTATTGCCATCAGCAATCAAAAAGGGGGAGTGGCCAAGACCACCACTTGCCTGTCGTTGGGAGCCTCTCTGGCCGAGATGGGACAGAGCATCCTGCTCGTTGACCTCGATCCCCAAGCTAGTCTCACCCTCTCAATGGGATTGAAGCCAGAGGAACTGCGCCGCACGGTGGGCGATGCCCTCCTGGGGAACACCTCGCTGGTGAGCATCAGTCGCGAGAGCTCACTATTCGATCTAGACATCGTGCCTGCCAATCAGGAGCTGGTTGTCCTCGACAAAATCCTCTATGGGCGACAGGGTTATGAGTTTCATCTGAAAAATGGGCTGAATGCTATGGGCAGGGGTCTCTACGACATTGTCCTGATAGATTGTCCGCCTTCCTTTGGCACACTAACCCTCAACGCCCTGACCGCGGCCGATTTGCTCATCATCCCCATCCAGTGTGAGTACTACGCTGCGCACTCGCTGCGCCAAATTGTGGAACTGGTGAAACTGGTGCGAGAGAAAACCAATCCGAGGTTGATCTACCGTGTGCTGGTGACGATGTATGACCGGCGCAATAGGATCTGCCAGATCATCCTTGAACAGATGCAGCGAGGGTTGAGCAAGTCTCTTTTCAAAACCATTATCGAAGTGGATACCAAGTTGAGGGAGAGCCCGGCGTTTGGTCAACCGATCACGCTTTATGCACCCACGACCCGGGGGGCTCAACAGTACCGTGCCCTTGCTGAGGAGTTGATGAATCATGAGCGACAAAGACCTTAGAAGCCAGCTCGAAGGGTTGTTTTCCCAGATCGTTCCCGAGCCGGAGGCAGAGGAGGATGAAGCTCTGCTGGAGGAAGCAGTCGTTGGCCCAGCCGAAGTTGAGCCTGTCGAAGCTGAGCTGGTAGTGCCAGAAATCCCTCCCGAGGCCGGAGTGGAGCCGGAACAAATCATCAAAGAGATCCCTTTGGGCGCTGCTGAAGAACGGGTAGCCCCTCCCATGCCTGTCCCTCCGGCCAAGCCAGTCCCTCGCTTGACGATTGGACGAAGTATCCGGACACGACTGCTGGTATTGTTGCTGGGTTTGACCACAATCTCGGTGCTGGCCGTTGCCTATCTGGGTGTTCACTCAATCCAGAGGATGGGGCAGAGAGCCCAACAGACCAGCGGTGAGGCGTTGCGCGCTCAGGCCGAAGAATACCTCCGCCAAATGACCGTTGGCGAGGCTCAGAGGAATGACCTCATATTGAGGAGGACGCAACTCGACGCAGAGAATATGGCCCAGTACGCTGCGGGCATCTTCGAGAAGCCGGATGTCTTCGCTCGTGGAACCTACTGGCAAGCCGAGGATCATATGTTTATGGGACCCGACAGACAGTATATCAACGGTGAGGATGATGTCTGTAGCGTCTTTGTTCCCAACTTTGCGGACACAAGCGATGAACTATTGACAGACCTGGAGTTAGGTGCCTATTTGGATTTCATCTTTCCCCCGACATACGAGAGCGATCCCAACACAGTGGCTATTTACCTGGGGACGAAACAGGAGACAACGCGGTATTACCCCAACATCAACCTGGGAACCATTCTTCCGCCAGACTTTCAAGTGACCCAGCGTCCCTGGTACACAAGCTCCACCTTGGAAAACAACCCGGAGAGAAAAGCGGTGTGGGCGGGGGTGTACGAGGACGCGACCGGTAAAGGCTTGATGGTCACGGCAGCGGCCCCTATCTACACTGTCCAGGATGAGTTCGTGGGGGTCATCGGTATTGATGTCACCCTGAAGGACATCAGCGCCAACGTTGAAGCGGCTCGGTTGCTGGGTGGTGGCTACTCTTTCCTCGTTGATGACACGGGACACGCCATTGTCCTCCCGGAGCAGGGCTATCAGGACATCCTGGGTCGCCCCCCCGAGCCCGGCGAATTGGGGACAGACCTGAGTGAGGTCAGGACGGAATTTGCCCCTGTGCTGGACAAAATGATGGCTGGCTCGACTGGCTTTGACACCTTGGAGAGGGGCGGCAAGGAACTGTTTGTTGCCTATGCCCCTCTGGAGAGTACTGGATGGAGTCTGGCCAGCGTCGCGGAGGCAGAAAAAGTGCTCCAGGCCGTGGCTGCTTTACAAGAGGAGTTAGAAACCTCGACGACATCACTGTTGTTGACACGCATCCTGCCCGTTGGCGGAGGCATTCTGGCTGTAATGGCGGTAATCGGTCTCTTGTTGACCAATCGCCTGGCTGACCCAATCCAAAAACTGGCAGCAGCGGCCCAACAGATTGGAGCCGGTCAATGGGAGGCCCCACTCCCACGGACGGGCAATGACGAAATTGGCGTTCTCTCTCAAGCTTTTGCCACCATGACTGTGCAGTTGCGCCAGTTGATGGAGGGTCTGGAGCAACGTGTGGCCGAGCGCACACGCGAACTGGAGCGCCGGGCCGTGCAGTTGACGACCGCCGCCGAGGTCTCCCGCGCCGCCACCTCGGTGCTCGACCCCGACGAACTGGTGCAGCAGGTGGTCAGCCTGGTGCGCGGGCGCTTTGACCTCTATTACGTTGGTCTGTTCTTGACGGATGAATCTGGGCAGTCGGCTGTGCTGCGAGCGGCCACCGGCGAGGCCGGGCGGCAGATGCTGGAACGAGAACACCGTCTGGAAGTAGGCGGCGTCTCGATGGTTGGCTGGTGTACAGCCAACGCCCAGGCCCGCCTTGCTTTGGACGTGGGTGAGGAGGCCGTCCGCTTCGAAAACCCACTGCTGCCGGAAACGCGCTCGGAGATGGCCCTGCCGCTCATCTCCCGGGGCCGGGTCATCGGCGCACTGGACGTGCAGAGCACTGAGCCCGAGGCCTTCTCTCAGGAAGACATCGCCGTGTTGCAGACCATGGCCGACCAGGTGGCCGTGGCCATTGATAACGCACAATTGTTCGCAGAGGCACAGGCGAGTCTGCAGGAGATGGAAGAACTCCAGCGGCTCTACCTGCGCGAGCAGTGGGCCGAGTACGTGCCCACGCGGGCCGCTCCCAGCTACGAACGTACCCGGCCGGGCGTGACACCTCTTGGCGACGTCGTGCTGCCTGAAGTAGAGCAGGCCATGGCCCGGCGGGAAATCGTCGTGCAGTCAGATGCGGGCGACGAGACAGGGCAGGCCGCTTTGGTCGCGCCTATCAGCCTGCGCGGCGAGATCCTTGGCGCGCTGGGGCTGCACGAGGCAGAGGGTGGGCGGCGATGGACGGACGACGAGATCGCCCTCATCGAAGCCGTGGCCGACCAGATGGCCCTGGCCATCGAGAACGCCCGTTTGTTCGAGCAGACGCAGTCCCGCGCCGCCCGCGAGCGACTGATCCGCGAGATCACGGGCCGCATTCGAGGCGCTGTGGACGTCGAGAGTATTCTGAAAACGACGGTCCAAGAAGTGGGCAGGGCGCTTGGCGCTTCGCGCGGCCTCGTGCGCCTGGGCACAGAAACCGAGTTGGCGACGCCAGTTGCAGAAGGGCAGGCAGATTCAGACATCGCTTCGTAGCCCCGTGAGGGCAAATGATCCATAACTTTCAATACACGTTGCAAAAAATGCAAAACTGTTGTATAATTTCCATGCACCAGAAGGTGAAAAACACCGGAAAAATCTGGGCATCGAGGGAGTTGATAACACCACCGGCGGATTAAGCTAAACCGTAAGTGAAAAGCAAGAAAGGAGAAGAAAAAAGCCGAAAAAGTCTGGGTACCAAGGGAGTTTGTAACCCCACCGGCGGATTAAGCTAAACCATGAACGAAGAGCAAGAAAGGAGACAAAAATGCCTGAGAAAACCATCGCGGACGCCAACGTGCCTAACGCCGGGCGCATCTACGACTACCTGCTGGGGGGGCACCACAACTTTGAGATAGACCGCCGGGCAGGGGATCAGGTTAAGGAAGTTCTGCCCTTCCTGCCCAAGGCGATGCGCCTATCGCGCTGGTGCCTGCAGGACGTGGCCCGCACGCTGACGGTGGAGCGGGGCTTCAACACGATCATAGACTTCGCCTCCGGCCTGCCGACCATGGATCACATCCACACCGCCGTCGCGCCGGGCACGACCGTCATCTACTCCGACCACGATCCGGTGACGGTGGAGTACGGGCGGGAGATATTGGGCGACACGCCCAACGTTCACTGCTTCCAGGCCGACTGCCGTCGGCCAGAGGAGTTGCTGGCCCGCTCCGAGGCGAAAGAGATCCTGGGCGACAACCGCCACGCGGCCTTCGTCTACTGGGGGGTGAGCATGTACATGAGCGACGAGGACATCGCCCACGCCGCCCGTGTGCTCTACGACTGGTCGGATGAGAACAGTTGCCTGGCCTTCTATGTGGGCATGGGCGACCCGGAAGACCCAGCCTTTGCCAAAATGATAGAGACATACCGTCAGATGGGAGAAGAACTCCACTTCCGTCAACTGGAGGTCTTCAAGGAGATCACCAAGCCCTGGCGCGCCGACGAGTTGGGCTATCGGGCAATGGACGAATGGCACGGTATCGAGGTGGCTATGAACGAAGAAGACCTCAAGTCCTTCGCCACAGGCGGTTCAGGATACGGCGTCTACCTGGTCAAGTGAGGGGAGGAAGGAAAGATGAATCCCGGACTTGCCTCGGAGGAGAAAGAAATCCTGAACCAGGTAGCCGGTCAACTGGCCTCTCGGAAGACAGCTATCGCTTCCGAACTGCATCAGGCACTGCGGGCTGTGGACATGTCCAACCGTCTGCTCATCTCCCCCAGCCGTCTGAAAGAAATGGCGCAGGAAGAGGTGGAAACCTTCCTGCATTTCCTGGAAACGGGAGACGAGGAGGAGACGCGCCAGCGGGGTGCACATCGGGCCTCGGAGGGGCTGGGAGAGCGCTCCGCCCTGGCGATGACCGAAGCCCTGCGACGGGCTTGCTGGATGGCCAATCTTGACGGGGAGGCGTTACGTGTGGCTCTCGAGACCAGCGGCCGCTACGTAAATGCCTTTCTGGAAGGATACATGAGCGGTCGAGAAGAGGAAATCCTGAAGGAGCAGGAGCGCACCCGCCATGCTTTCCAGCGGGTCCTGGAGAAACAGACCCGCTCGTAGAGATGGGGGGGAGCGTCGCTGTCGCCCTCACTCCTGGTCGAAGTGAGGGCGACAGCGGCCAGCGGCAGGCAGTCAACAATTGGTCTGAGCTTCAGCATGTTAGCGGCCTTGCTGCTCAAGACCTTCTTCTGAGCAGACAAGTTGTAGTTCTATACGGGGGAATAGAGCATGGTCCTGGAGGCACAGCAGATAGAGAGGGTCGAATCTGAGAATCGAGCCAGCCCGGTGGAGGCCAGAGAGCGGCGGGCTATCCGGCGCGATGAATTGACAAGCCGATTACGGGAGGCCCTGGAAGCCACGGCCTTCTCCAATCGCTTCCTTTTGCCCCCGCGCCGCCTGCCACAAATCGCCAAAGCTGAGGCCGACGCCTTTCTGGACTTTTTGAAAACCGGCGACGCCGATAAGACCAGAGAGCAGGGGGCGACGCGAGCCGAAGAGGGCCTGGGAGAGCAGGCTATGCTGCGCCTGGGGACAACCCTCAGGCAATTCTGTCGGGATTATCTGGCAGACGAGGCGCTTCGGGCGGCGGATGTTTACGCCGACGCCCTCCTGGATGGGTTCATGGAGGGCCGGGAGGCCCTCGTCTTGGGAGAGCAAGAGGAGATTCGGAGGGCTCTCCAGAGGGTGATAAGCCGCTACGCGCTGCAAATGACAACGGCGGCCGAGGTCTCTCAGGCTGCATCGAGCATCCTGGACCCGGCGGAACTCTTGCCGCAGGTCGTGAACCTGATCCGTGATCGTTTCAATTTCTATTACGTTGGTCTTTTTCTTCTCGATGAGAGTGGGGAGTACGCCGTACTGCGGGCCGGCACCGGGGAAGCAGGCCGCCAGATGCTCGAGATGGGACACAAGCTGGAGGTTGGTGGTGCCTCCATGATTGGCTGGTGCACGGCCCAGGGCAAAGCGCGCATCGCTCTGGATGTGGGCAGAGAGGCGGTGCGCTTCGAGAATCCGCTGCTACCGGAAACGCGTTCGGAGATGGCTTTGCCGCTCATCAGCCGGGGGGAGGTCATCGGGGCCATGACCATTCAGAGCGCCCGGTCTGCTGCCTTCTCTGACGAGGACATCACCGCACTGCAGACGATGGCCGACCAATTGGCCAACGCCATCGAGAACGCGCGGCTTTTCCGTCGCACCGAAGAGAGCCTGGAAGAGGTCTCACGCCTGCACCAGCACTACCTGCGGGAGGAGTGGCAGGACTATCTGGCCGACGAAGAGGCCCGGGCGCGCGCCGGGTATCTGTACGACCGAGGCACTGTGAGGCCCGCTGGCGACGTCTGGACGCCAGGGATCGCGCTGGCCGCACAGCATGGGGAAACGGTTGCTCTATCCGAGATGGCCGCTGCGCTCCGGGAAAGCATGGACGCGGTCGGTGCCCCCCTTCGACAGGTACATCCTGAGCGAAGCCGAAGGTCTGAGGACGCAGCACTCCAAGCTGCCCCTGCGCAGTCGGCTCTGGCCGTGCCGCTCAAGCTGCGCGATCAGGTGATCGGTGCGCTGGATTTCTTCGAGACCGAGCAGTCTCGCCAATGGTCGAGCGACGACATCGCCTTCGTGGAAACCGTGGCCGACCAGGTGGCCCTGGCTATCGAGAACGCGCGGGCTTATGCAGAGCTCCAGAGGACAGCCGAACAGTTGAGAGAGATGGACCGGCTCAAGACCCAGTTCCTGGCCAACATGTCCCACGAGCTGCGCACCCCTCTTAACACCATCATTGGCTTCTCCCGTGTGATCCTCAAAGGGATAGACGGCCCCATCACTGAAGAGCAGAGAGCCGATCTGACCTCCATTTACAACAACGGCCAGCACCTGCTGGGACTGATCAACGACATCCTGGACATCTCCAGGATTGAAGCCGGCAAGATGGAGTTGATCTTCGAGCCCGTGGATTTGCAGCGCATCATTGATGGTGTCATGTCTACAGCAGTGGCGCTGGTGAAGGACAAACCGATCCAGCTCGAACGAGAGGTGGACCCCGACCTAGCCGCCATCCGGGCCGATGGCACGCGGGTGCGCCAGGTGATCCTTAACCTGCTCTCCAACGCCGCCAAGTTCACCGAAGAGGGACAGATCACCCTGCTGGCCCATGCCGATGAGGAGAATGTCATCATCAGCGTCAAGGACACTGGCATCGGCATCCCCGCCGAAAATCAGCCCGCCCTCTTCCAGGAATTCAGTCAGGTGGACGCCTCACCCACCCGCCGCGCCGGGGGGGCCGGCCTGGGATTGGCCATCAGTCGTCACCTGGTGGAGATGCATGAGGGCCGCATTTGGACGGAAAGCGAGCCGGGTGTCGGTTCTACTTTCACTTTTACCCTACCTATCGCTGGCCCTGAGGCTGAGCGGGCCGAGGAGCCAGAGACACTGGCCGACCTGGCCATCTCCCCCGACCACAGGCTGATCCTGGCAGTGGAAGGCGACGACGGCGCCATCACCCTATACAGGCGGTATCTGGAGAAGCACGGTTATCAAATCGTGGGATTGGGTGAAGGGGAACAGGCAGTGCGTTGGGCTCGGGAGCTGTCGCCCTATGCCATTATCCTGGACGTGCTGTTGCCGGACAAGGACGGTTGGAAAGTGCTCGAAGAGTTGAAGAGCTCGCGCGAGACGCGTCAGATCCCGCTTATCATCTGCACCCTCGTCAGCGACGGAGAGGCACGCAGCCTCAGCATGGGTGCAGCCGATTACCTGGTCAAGCCAATTCTGGAGGGAGATTTGCTTCAAGCCCTGGAACGCTTGGAGGAGCGCCAACAGGTGTGAAATAGGTTGACAGAGCGCAGTTTGTATGCTAAACTGGATAGCGAGAGGGGAAAAGAGCTGACGGCTGACCGTAGGTCAGCCGTTGGCTTGCGCAGACGCTTGACTCCCCAAATTGGAGAAAACAGACATGCAAGAGTTTCTTATCGAATGTGCCCACTGTGGCTGGCGTGAACCCTATCAGAAGCCCCGGTCAGCTTGCCCGGAGTGCGGAGGGGACTGGCTGGATGCTCGCTATGATTACGAAGGAGTGCGCCTGAAGTGGGACGCCGAGATAGCCAAGCGGCCTTTCACCATGTGGCGCTACCGCGAGTTGCTGCCGTTAGGCGACGATGCCAACCTCATTACCATGGGTGAGGGGGGCACGCCCCTTTACCTGGCTACCAACCTGAGCATGATGCTAGGTCGGCCTCACATCTACGTCAAGGATGAACGGCAGGGTCCCACGGGATCCTTTAAAGACCGCCAGGCTTCCTTGGCCATCTCTGCCATGAAAGAGCACGGCATCACCGAGGTGGTGCTGGCCTCCACGGGCAATGTGGCTATCTCCTATTCAGCCTATTCTGTCCACGCCGGAATCAAGTTGTGGGCCTTCCTGACCAGCGCTGTGCCGGCCGAGAAGATGCGGGAAGTAGCCATTTATGGCAGCGAGGTGGTCAAGGTCACCGGCACTTATGACCAGACCAAACAGGTAGCAGCCGAGTTCGCTCGGCACAAGGGTCTCCCCTACGATCTCGGGATTAGAAGCATCGCTGTCAAAGAGAGCATGAAAACACTGGCCTTCGAGATGGCCGAGCAACTCGGCCATCTACTGGGGCCAGCGTCAGAGGCCAAAGACGCCCCCTGGCGTGCACCAGACTGGTACATCCAATCCGTCAGCGGCGGCATGGGGCCAGTGGGCGTCTGGAAAGGGTTCGAGGAATTGTTGACCATGGGCCTGGTGACCCACATGCCCAAGCTGGCCTGCGTCCAGGTGGAAGGTTGCGCACCGATGGCGCACTCCTTCCGTGCCGGCCTGGAGGAAGCGGAGCCAGTGCTCAATCCCCAGACCCTGATTACCACGATAGCCACCGGTCGGCCAGGGCCAGCCTATCCCTTCCTGCGCCGTGTTATCCTGGAGAATGGCGGCACCTTTGAGGTGGTCAGCGACGAAGAGACCTTTCGCGCCATGCACGTCATGGCCAAGATGGACGGCATCTCCATGGAGCCAGCAGCAGCCGTGGCCTTCGCCGCGCTGTTTAAGATGGTGTCCCAGGGCACGGTGAAACCAGACGAGGTGGTGGTGGTGAACTGCTCCGGCCACACTTTCCCCGTGGAAAAGTTCCTACTGGGTGACGACTGGGCACGCAGCGTAGAGGTGGCCGCCGAGGCCGAGGCTGCACCACTGCCTAAGGAGGAAGGCTTACTGGCCTCGCTGGAACGCCTGGACCGGCGGGTGCAGCGTATCGCCATCCTCGAGGACAACCCGGATGCCACGCGGCTGCTTCGCCGCGTGTTGCAGGCCCATGGTGAATATCAAATTGACGAGGCTTATGACGGTCAGGCAGGACTGGATCTGGTGCGCCAGGCACCCCCCGACCTGATACTGCTAGACCTGATGATGCCCAAGATGGACGGGTTTGAAGTACTGGAGGCCCTGAAAGCCGACGAACAATTACAGGATATACCGGTCATCGTAGTCACGGCCAGGACGCTTACGCCCCACGAGCGCAAGCGACTTAGTGATCACGTGCACATCCTGTTGGAGAAAGGCTCGTTCCTGAGTGATGAACTCCTGGAGGACATTATCGCTGCGTTGGGTTAAGCTACAACGTTCTCTACTTCAACTTTCGCCAGCGGCCATCGCGCAGCAGTTCCTCCCAGCTCACCTCCAGGCTGCTCTCGCGGCTGATGAGTAATACGCTGGTCACCAGCAAACCACCGCCGATCCACTGCCAAGGAGAGAGCCTCTCGCCCAGCAGCAGGTAGGCCAGCAACAGTGTCACCAGCAGTTCCGCTACTCCCAGCAGCGAGGTTTGAGCACCACCCAGCCAGCGCAGACCAGTGAAGACCAATAGCCTGCCCAGGGCAGTAGGGATCAAAGCCAACAGCAGGATAGCCGTCCAGCCCCGCAGCGATATGGGTGTCCACGGCATCCTTACCGCCAGCCGGGCGATAGCGACCACCGCAGCCATGGCACTCAGAGTATAGAGGGTCACAGTGCGTGAGTCAAGATCAGCCAGTGTCCATTGCCCCAGCACCAGGTGCCAGCCATAGCAAGCGCTGGCACCGAGTATCAACGTGATCCCTAACCAGTCCGTGGGCCTGGCACCTGCGTAGGTCAGGAGATAGATGCCAAGCAAAGCTAGCGTCAGGCGCAGCAGAGCTAGACGAGAGATGGGATGGCCCGCCGCGCTGAGGAAGACAAAGACCCAAATAGGATAAAAAGTCCAGAGCAATTGAACCAGTGAAGCGTCCAGCCGGGCCAGACCAGTGTAATAGAGCAGGGAGCCCACCCCGTTGGCCACACCCATCCCAATACAGCCCAACAAATTCTGCCAGCGAACCGGGATGGCCTGGGGCCAGAATACGAGATAGAAAGCCCACAGCAAGGCAGCAGCGATGACGGTGCGCAGCGCGGCCAGGGTGAAGGGTATGACCGCCGCCCGGTAAGCCAATTTGCCGAAAATCGGTGCCAACCCGAAACAGATGGTCGAAAGCAGAGTGACCGCCATTCCCTGCCCCCGCCCGCTCTGTAATATCCGGTTTCTGAGTTTCATGACCATCTCCACGGGCACGTGAATCTGTATAGCCAATCAGGCTTCACTCTATTCAAAACCCTCAGTCGCAAAGCTTAACACAGTCTATCCAAGTAACGCCCTTATTGTAACATAAGCTGGCCTTTCTGACTAGTGGCAGCACAACACACTCAGGGTCATTCAGTTTCCCAGTACAAGCCTTGCCAGAGTTTGTCTTCGCTGTTCCTTGCTCCGACAGTGCACTCCGCGACGGTGGAGAGCGCTCGCGAACGATGCTGCGAACCTCCGCCAGGCTGACAAAATCGAGAACCGAATGGCCCTGCAGCACACTTCTATCAGTCTTACGGTTCAGAACGGCCTTCAGCCTACTCAGGATGTGATTGGCCTACGATCCATGCTGCGACGAGGTGGCAAGAGACCCTGAGGCAACAGTTTGCCTGGGGTCTCTCGGTTGCCTTAGGCGGAACACAACATTTGAGCACTTACTGAGGAGGATGATCCTATAGTGAAACAGCTTGTCCACAATGGTGTATTAGTGCCCGAGCCCCTCTCTCCCCGTGGTCTTGTCATTGTAGTCCGTGGAGAATCCGTGAAGTTGACACCCAGACAGGAGGAGATGGCGTTGGCGTGGGCTAAGAAACAAGGCACGCCCTATGTAGAAGACCCCGTATTCGTTCGAAACTTCCTACGCGACTTTAGCGAGGCGCTGGGCGTCACACCTGCTCTCTCAGCCGAGGAGGTGGATCTTGCGCCCGCGGTTGATATTGTCCTGGCTGAGCGTGAGGCAAAGGCACGCTTGACTAAAGAGGAGCGGAAAGCCCAAGCAGCAGCACGGAAGGCCCAGCGAGAAGAACTGCGGGAGATATATGGTCACGCAACGGTGGACGGTGAGCGCGTTGAGGTTGCCAACTATACTGTAGAGCCCAGTGGAATATTCATGGGCAGAGGCAAGCACCCGCTTCGCGGCCGATGGAAGGAAGGCGCACGACAGAGAGATATCACCTTGAACCTGAGTCCCGATGCGCCCAGACCGACCGGTGACTGGCAAGAAATCATCTGGGAACCGGACGCCCTGTGGGTTGCACGTTGGAAAGACAAGCTATCGGGAAAGATGAAGTACGTGTGGCTAGGTGACACTGCGCCGGTCAAACAGGAGCGAGAGGCCCAAAAGTTTGACGAAGCGGCCAAGCTGCAGGCTGAACTGGAACGGGTTCGTGCCCACATCGAACAAGGCCTGCGGGACCCGGACCCCAGGAGGAGAATGATTGCCACGGCCTGCTATTTGATTGACGCACTATGCCTGCGCGTCGGCGACGAAAAGGACCCCGACGAGGCTGACACGGTGGGCGCAACCACCCTACGCCCCGAACATGTTGCCCTGCACCCGGATGGCACCACCGAGTTCAGGTTCTATGGAAAGGATTTTGTTCGCTGGCACAAAAAGCTGGAGCTCCCCGAGATCGTACGGCAGAACCTGGCGGAACTTTCTCGTGCAGCCCGGCCGCCGAACTCGGGCACTAGAAACACCAAGAAGAAACATCCGACGCGCGACAAACCTCAGCTCTTCCCTGATATAGGCAGCCGCGACGTTAACGCTTATCTTTCAGAGATTCTGCCGGGGCTAACGGCCAAGGTGTTCAGAACCCATCACGCTACAGAAGTTGTCAGAAGCAGCTTGAAGGCCTCCGGTGTCAAGGCCGCCGATCCAGAGTACGAGAAGCAGAAAGCCGCCACCCTGGCCAATTTGCAGGCCGCCATGCTTTGCAACCATACAAAGAACGCTCCCTCAAACTGGCCCGCCAGGCGAGAGAAGCTGAAAGAACGGCGACAAAGGGCGGAAGAACGTGTTCAGCGATACCGGTTGCAGGTTCAGGAACATACCGAGGCCCTCGCAGCCCTCCGACGGGAGGCCCGTGAGAAAAAGGCAGGTGCTTCCAGCGCCAGGCGAAAGAGATTGAAAGCTTCTTATCAAAAGAAGATTGAACGGGCAAAGCGCAGGATAGAAACCACGAAGGGAAGGCTGCAAAGGGCCGAGGATGCTCGCGACAAGCTCAAAGCACAAACGGTTATCGCCACCAAGACGCGCACCTGGAACCTGGGCACCAGCTTAAAGTCCTACATAGACCCGCGGGTGTATTACCAGTGGGGACAGCAAGTAGAGTACGATGTCCTGGAAAGCTTCTATCCCAAAAAGTTAAGGCAGAAATTTGCCTGGGTCAAAGGATGCAGTCAGGATACGGTTGACGGGCTTGAGTCCCAAAAGAAAGAACCACCTTGAGAGGGTGGCTCTTTGATGGAATGGGATTCTGGTGAGCCGCCAGGGACTCGAATCCCGAGTGGTAAACTATGTTAACGACTCACTTCTCTAGGAGGCAGATCAATGGCTAGCAGCGACCCTCAGGCGATGCTCAATGCCCTCTTGCAACCCTGGCACGACGCCGTGGCCGATCCGGCAAAGGCCCAGCAGGAGGCGCTAGGACGTCTCCTGGAAGGCTATACCCAGACGGATTACGGCGCGCAGCACAGCGCGGCCCAAATTGCGACCGTTGAAGGCTATCGTCGTGCCTTCCCGGTCGCCACCTACGAGGATTACAGGCCGCTCATCCAGCGCGTGATGGCCGGTGAAATTAGCCTGCTTCTCAACGAAGAGCCGGTTGGCTGGGCGATCACCCGGGGCACGACAAAGGGCGAGTCCAAATTCATCCCCATGACTCCGACCGACCTGCGGATGCGCATCAGCGCCGGGCGGGCGATGATGAACTACGTGGTCAGCAGTGGCCGCTACGATCTGTCTGAGGGAATCAACCTGAATCTGAATTTCCCCTCAGTGGTGGGGACGGTGCAAGTGGGGGACCGGGAGGTGGAATACGGCTACAGCTCCGGCATCTACACCAAGTATGTATCGGCCTTCACACCCATCCGCTCGGCGCCAACGCAAGACGAAATTGACGCGCTGGGCGGTGGCAAGACCACCCGCGATTGGGAGACGCGCTTCGAGCTGGCCTATGAGAAATGCAAAGACGAGAACGTCACGCTGGTGGGCGGCGTCGCCCCGACGGCCATCCTCTTCGCCCGTTACCTGCGCCGGGTACATAGCGTCTATCCCAAGGACCTGTGGCAAACGCAGGTGATGACACTGGGCAGTGTGCCGGGTATCAATACGCGCTATCAGCCAGCGCTCAAAGCCCTCTATGGGCCAGTCGCCATCCGCGAAATCTACGGTGCCACCGAGGGCATGTTCGGCCAGCAGCGGGACGAGCGCCGGGCGTGGGTGCCCAACTACGACCTTTTCTTCTTCGAGGTAGAGACGCGGTCGGGCATCAAGATGCTGCACGAGATGCGCCCCGGCGAAATGGGCAATCTGATCGTCTCGACGCCCATCCTGGCCCGCTACAAAATCGGCGATCTGATCCTCGCCTTCCGGCCACCTTATTTCCGTTGCATTGGCCGTGACCGGTGGTGGACTCCCCTGCGCTATATCTGGGACGAACTAATGACGTTCAACCTGGGACGGCTATGATAGAGTGAAGCGTGAAACGTAGGCGTGAAACGTAATCACCTGCCGGTCAGCGGCGCCAGAGGAAGCCGCGCAGCAACATCGCCGCGCCGATGCCGATCAGCACCAGTGCCCAGACCACCCCTTCACCTATCAGGTCCCCCAACCCGATGGCCAGCAGGACAACCCCAAAGATGAAGCTGCCTGTCACCGGCCGTCGGTACTCCGGCACGACCAGGCGAACGAGCACCTGCAAGAGCACGATCAGCCCAGCCCCGATGAAGATGAGAGCCCAGGTTTCCAGGCCCTCGAAGCGGACCAGAAGATCCAGGTTCTCCGCGAGCAGCACCAACCCGGCCCAGATGAGGATAGCGGCCCACCCGGCGGCGTTGAGTGGATCGCGGCGCCACTTCTCGTCCCAACTCTTCTCTTCTTTCTCCTCCTTTTCCTCTCGCTTCTCTTCTTTTTCTTCCTTTTCGGCGTACTGTCGGTCAGACATTTTTCCTCTCTCCTATCAATGATGTAGCAGTACCCCCCGCATTATATCATATATTTCCAGGATAGTGAAGATTGGGTGCAGGAGTCTGGTTGTCAACCAACTGGATCGAAATACGCCCGGCGGGTGGCGTAAGACTTGTTAAGCGCGAAGCTGAAACAGCAACGCCAGTGCCAACCCTGCCGCGAACAGCCCTGCGCAGATTAGATACACTCCCTGCAGTTCAATCCACGGTATCAAGGCATAGGCTACCGGTGGCCCCATGGCGCTGCCAAGATCGCCGGCTGTATGCAGCAGACCGATGGCACGCCCACGTTGTGTCTGGCCTACCAGGTCGCCGGTGAGAGCAGTGACGAGGGCCTGCACACTCCCTACGGTCACGGCACCTAACGCTAGGCCAGTCAGAATTGCGGTCGGCGCGCCCCAGGCTATCAGTGCCATGCTGATGATTCCGATAGCCAACCCCCACGTGGCTACCCTCCAGCGGCTGCCCAGCCAGTCCGACGCCGTTCCCGCCAGCGGAGCGGCTACCATGCTGAGGAGTATCTTCCCAGCATTGAGTGCGCCGGTCAGCGTGGCCACACCTAGGGTCAGGCTTGCGGATTGCAGCCCATCCTGCACTAGCAACCCCATAGTGGCAGCGAGGACACCGGTTCCGACGAAGCGGTTTATCCCCTGCAATGATGCGGCGACCCACAGGCCCAAGTTGACGCGTAGCCGGGGCCTGATCTCTTCAACAGAGGGGCCGCCCAGGTCAGGCCGGATGCTGCGCGTCTCCGGCAGCAGGGTCAAAGCTATCAGACCGCCCAAGGCTGTCACCGCCGCGCCGAGCCACATCGTTGCGCTGTAGCCCAGCCCGTCGGTGAGCAGGCCACCGGCAAAGGCGCTCAGCGCCGCGCCCAGGAAGAACCACGTCTGGTACAGCCCCATCCATCGCCCGCGATCCTGGGCCGTCGCCACGTCCAGGATGACCGTTGCTCCACCGACCCAGATGCCTGACCACGCCAGTCCCCACAGCAGCCGCCCGACCAGCATTGGCCAGAAGCCGCGCGTGGCGGCGTACACCGCTGTAGAGAGCGCACCAATGAACAGTGCTGGCACGAAAAGCCGTCGCCGGGACCAGCGGTCGTAGGCCAGCCCTGCCGGGCCGTTGAGAAAGAGCCGCACCGCTCGATTGACGCTCAGAATGATCCCCACGCTGCTCAGGGCGATACCGGCTTCGGCAGTATGGGTAGGTAACACAGTGTACAACGTCCCGTCGCCCATGAGGGAGAGGGCTGTGCCCAAACCTAGAGGAAACAATACCCTACGCGGATGAATGGAAGGTTCTCCGTTGCTCACACTTCTCCTATCACTGTTACAGTACATGAGCTTCCATCTCGGCCAGCCTGCCCGCGCTGGAGATGAGCGCGCGGATCTCCAGCGCTTCGCCCCTGGTCGGGTCGCGCACGAGCGAGAGTGCCGCCTGTTCACACTTGGAGACGCACACGCCGCAGCCCATGCAGGCAATCGTGTCCACGACAGCAATGCCATCGCTCACCGAGAGCGCCCCAAACTGGCAAAAGTCGGCACAGATGCCGCAGCCGACACACAGGTCCGCAGCTACGTGGCTCACATAGCCGGAGGAAGCCAGCATCGGCGTGCCGTGAAGCCAGGCCTGCATCGCCCCGCAGCAGCAAGCGCAGCAATTGCAGATGGCGTAGAAGCGCCCCAGCATCGCGTCCTTGAAGAAAGCATGGTGCACGTGGCCCCGTTCGTGCTCAGCGCACAGGATCTCCACCGCCTCCTCCGGTGTGATCCAGCGGGAACGGTCCGGGTGGTGCTCGGCGACGAAACTGGCGAAAGGCTCGCCTACAACGAGGCAGACGTCGAGAGGCCGGCAGGGATTGGAGCGCGAGGCGCGGCAGGGACACTCCAGGACCACGATGTGATCGGGGTTCTGCAGCACGATGTCGCGGGCGCGGGCGTAGGGGATAACTTGCTCCAGATTGGTCAGGCTGATCTCTTCCTCGACGGTGACCAGTTGCTTTGCCGCCTCCAGTGGCACGACCTTGCCGTGGTAGGTGTCGGCGAAAGTGCCATGATCGGGATGGTCCGCTGGCCTGGACAGGAACAGCCAGGCCAGCCAACGCACCAGCGGCCCAAAGACACGGGCCAGCGGATGCTCTCCAGTCCCGATGCCAATGTAGAGGTAGGGCCAGCGTGCATACACGTACCCGTGCAACCAGTCAAAGAGAGAGTAGCCCGGCGTGCGCCGTGCCTCTCGCGCAAAGGCCTGGGTGGAGGGCCGCAGTAGGTTGAACCAAGACTTGCGATTCATCGCTTGACTATTCTCTCATTTACCACTGTTGCGGTACAGGCGACTATTACTCAGAAGTACCCCAGGATCTGGAGTGACGCCCGAGCTACTCAAGGGGCTTCAGACCCGAAACGGCAGCCGCAACCAGCGCAGCAGAATTCCCAGCGGCCCGGCCAGCACCCGCCCCGGCGTTGCGCCCCCGTCATCCGCCCGGTTGCCGTAGACATCATAGTGTACGATTTCCGCCAGCGGCTTGCGGGGTGGCGGGGGTGGGTCCTCGGCCGGGAACCCCACCGTCAACAACCCCACAATCTCCAGATGGTCCGGCAGTTTGAGAATGCTGGCAATCGCCTTCCGGTCCAGGGCTCCAATCCAGCAACTCCCCAGCCCCAGAGCTTTGGCTTGCAACATCATTTGCCCCCCTGCCAGCCCCACATCCTCGTGGAGAAACCGCCGATAGACCGGGTTCCGGGCGTCTCCGCATAGGACGATGAGCAGCGGAGCCTCCGCCACGTGCGCCCAGCGGATGAAATAGTAGGCGGCGTACCGTGCTATCTGCTGGCGGATCGTCTCGTCCCGGACGACAACAAAGGCCCACGGTTGCCGGTTGCTGGCCGAAGGCGCCCACTGGCCAGCTTCCAGCAGTTGTTCGACCATCTCGTCCGGCACCGGGTCCGGCCGATAGCGGCGGATGCTGCGCCGCCCCTTGAGCAAGGCCAGCAGCGATGCGGGGGAGATGTGTTCATCGGTTTGAGACATCGAGAGCGCTCCTCTCTCACGCTTGCGCGACGCGCTTCAGGACGCGCAGCGCGCGTAAAGTGACCCATTTGCTGGGCTTTCCCTTATTCTCGATGTCAGCCCACATCTTGCCGTTCAGCGTGTTCTCCAGCTTCCAGCGGCCCTGGGCATCCTGCTTGCTTAGAATAAGCTGGAGCGCATTGGTCAGCCGCGGGACTTCGGCGAGCTCAGCCGAGCCGTCGTCGCCGTAGCCCAGTTCCACCAGCACTGCCGTGGTCTCCAGAACGTCGCTCCAGTAACTCAACGGGAAGCCGAACTTGAACCAGGTGGAACTCACCCGCTCGGTGTAGGGGTAATCGGCCACGGCCGGGTCACGGCTGAGCAGGAACTCGGCGCTGACCTCGATGGCGCGCTGCACGGCCAGGGTGCGCTGATCCGGTGGAATCGCCATCAGCGCCTTCATGGCTTTGGCAGCGCCCCAGGCACAGGGTTGTCCCTGATTGGCACTACAGGCAAAGCATGGACCGGCCGTGCCCGATTTGAGGTATTGGATTCCCTCACCGGTGATGGCCCGAGCTTGCCAGTCCAAGGCCGTTTGCACGCGCGGATCGTGGGCGTAGCCCAGGCGCAGCAGAGCATACAGCAGGTTGCCATTCAAGCAGTGTATGGAGCCGCTGGGCACTGGCTTTTTGTAGGCCGAAAAGGCACCGTTGGCGGCAATGCTGTGACTCAACAGATACTCACAGCCCCGCTGCACCCGCTCGTCGGTTGGGTCAGCTCCTAGTTCGGCCAGGAGAATAATCTGCCAGACGGTGCCCCGGTACTTGGGTGCATAGCCGCTGCCGGGCTTGACCCAGTAGCCGTCGGGGGACTGGGCGTCCAGAATGGCCGGTACCGGCCCCGTCGTCATGATGGCCGCCCTGGCCTCGCGAACCTCCGGGTCATCCTCTGGCTGGTCTAGCAGATCGCGCAGCGCAAAGTAGCGCGCTCCGGGGTTGTTCGGGTCTAGCTCCAGCAGCCAGGGGATGGGGTCGTAGTTGAGAATCGTCTTCCACGTCATTGGTTCCCTCCGTATCAATCTTGACCACCGAGCAACTTGATCACCCGAAGGGCGTCCAAGGTCAGCCACTTGTTGGGCTCGCCGGGCCGGCCGACCTCGAACGGCGGTCGGGGCGCACTCTGATCCAGGGGCCAGGTGCCATTGGGCAATTGCCGGCTCAGCAAGTATTCCATCGCTACAGCAACTCTGGGCTGTTCAAGCGTATAGCCGAGCCGCGCCAGAGTGTCAAGGGCGCTGATGACGCCGTAGCCGAAGTAGGGATACTCCAGGATCGTCCACAGATCGGCGACATGGTAACGGCCCATGCGAGGCTCCATGAGCAGGTCGCAGACAACAGCAGCCGCACGGGCGGTTGCGGGATGGGCGGCGGTCTCGGGGTCCAGGGCTGCGGCGCGCAAGTAGTCAAGTGTGGCCCGCAGGCAGCCGTGACGGCCGGCCCGATTGCAGAGCCACATCGCGTCGTCCCGCTGGGTTGCCAGGAGCCAATCCACAGCTGCCCGAGTACGTGGATCGTCAGCGTAACCAAATTGGATGAGGAAGCGCACGATGCGAGCGTGCGTGCAAGGGGCAGGCTGGGCGTCCCAAACGATTCCTCGACCTCGCACTCGGCGACGGCGACAGAATCCACCGTGCTCGCGCTGGTGTGCGAACAGGAACTCGCAGCCTCGCCGGACTTGTTCGTTGTCGGCGGTCAGTCCCAGGTCAGCCAGGACACTCAGCACGCAGAAGGTACCGTAGCTCTTGGGCAGGTAGTAGTCCCGTTTGACCCAGTAGCCATCGCGCTTCTGGGCCACCAGTAACTTGGTCACGGGTGAGAAGGTGGGGATAGCTGCCCGCGCTGCGCGCACTTCTGGATCATCGGCCGAGTGGTCGAGGATGTCGAGCAGTGTCCAGTAACGCGCTGAGGGGTTCTCGGGCTCCAGCAGCCACGGCAGTGGGTCGCCGTTCAAATCTTTGAGCCAGATCATAAGGCACCTCCCTGATGAGAAGATGACCTACAGCGCCCGTGCGAGAATCTCTTGCATCTCGTCAGGGGTGAGCTTGATCGGGTTGCCTTGCATGGAGCTGGCAGCGGAGGCTTTTTCGATCAGCACAGGAAAGTCTTCTGGCGTCACCCCATAGCAGGCCAGCGAGGGAACCTGTAACGCCTGGCACAGTTGCTGCCCCCAGGCGACGCCGTCGCTGGCGGTAGCCTTGCCGTTCCCGGTCAGGATATGGGCAATCTCATCATAGCGCCGCAGAGTCGCTCCCTGGGGAGCTTTCCTGCAGGGCTCGCACGTTGACCGCCATCACGTGGGGCAAGAGACGCGCACATATAGCGCCGTGGGGACC
>JBGVTF010000359.1:0-8289 GCA_041862415.1 Anaerolineae bacterium
TGTCGGCCACAACGACCATTGCTGCTCCCCTTTGGGCCAGCTCTTCACAGAGCCCCCGTCCGATCCCGGAAGCCCCGCCAGTCACAATCGCAACTTTATTTTCGAATTGGTTCATATCGTGCATCTCTTTCACAGCTACGGATTGCCCAAACCGTTGACCTTCCCAGAGCCTGAGCCTGAGAATGTGGTCCTGGGATTCCCGTAGTAATTCACCGAGCCGCTTCCACTGATCCGCACGTCCAAGGAGTCAGTCGCCCAGATGGTGGCATTGCCCGAGCCGCTGATCGTTATCTCGACCGATTCACTGCTCAAGTCCCCAGCCTGATACTCACCCGATCCGCTGATGGTGATGTCCTGTTCCTCGACCTGACCACCGGCGATGTCCAGGTTCCCCGAACCACTGATGGTCACATTCAGTATGTCGGCGCTCAGATCTCCCATCTCCACATTGCCGGAGCCACTGATGGTCACGGAGAACCGTTCGGCCTCCAGGTCCGGCGCTTTGATGTCCCCGCTGCCAGAGAGCACAATCTTGTCCAGTTCCTTCACCGTCAAATAGAAACGGACCGGTCTTGTGGGATTCAGGTTGATGCGGTCCTCGACGCCGATCTCCAACACCCCGTTGCGAACTTCCGTCTCGAAATACGGCATCAGGTTGTCTTCGGCCTCGATACGCAGCGACTGCCTCTCGCCAACCTCGATGGTCAGCTCGCCGATTCCCGCCAGCGCGACGCCGGTGAAACCACTCACTTCACGGACTTCCTCGAAGACATTGCCCGAACCGCGGACTCCCGTGAGCCCACTCACCTGGCAAGCCAAGACACTGAGTACCATCACCGACACTACTACCGCGAATCGTATATGCTGTTTCATCATTTGACGCCTTTTTCTTGGATTGACTCAAATTGGAGGGGTTTCGGATCTACTGAGACTGCTATGCTTCTCCTCAATAGCTATCATCCGCTCCAATGTTTCCCTTGAGTACCATCTACCGGCTGCCATCACGCCAAGGGGTTCTCTGATGTGAGCGAGGTCCTCCAAGGGGTTCCCGGCGACCAGGATCAGGTCTGCACGATTGCCTACCTGGATGGTGCCGAAATCGCGACTTCCCGTTATGGCCTCAATGACCTGTGCAGCGTTGACTGTAGCCGTCGCGATAGCTGCGTAAGGGCTATAGCCGTTTTCGGTCAGGATGCGCAGTTCATGGTGGATCGAATATCCTGTCACGACATCCATGGTGACGATCCCGGTATCAGGTACACTTTGCTTCTCCGGGATTTCCATAGTCCGATCTTTAGCTCCTGGAAGTCGTGTGAGCCTTCTTCAGATATGTTCATCAATCAACCCACCCCTGATGCTACGGCAAACATAACCACAGCAGTGTGACCGAATTTATAGCCAAGGTAGACACCGATCAGCACAGCTATCGTGAAGAGCATGTAATGGACTCTCCAAGGGATGGACCAGTAACCGCTCTTCCACACTAGGACTGTAAAGACCAGTAGGACGACTGAAAGCAAAGCACAAACGAGCGCCAGTGCGTGGAGCATCTTGACCAAAGCTGTCCCACCACTCCAATCCATTGGGCCTCGAGGATCCATGAAATAGACCGCGTAAAGGCATATGACCAAGAAGATCACGATCGTTTCCAAAACGGCAACGGTGCGGGCAGCTGTCGCTGGTCTTCCCATTTTCTGCACAGTTTCCGCATCGGTTGACTTGCGAGCTCGCAAGCGTTGGGCCAGATAGGTCACAGGCCAAAGAACGAACGTCGCCAGGACCAATAGCAAACTGATCCCTGCAGCGATGATCAATCCGGTTGGCGGCAACAGCCCATATTCCTCCGCAAGTGGGCGCATAATCTCATGACGAAGCGCTATGCCACCGTCTCCGTTAGTAAGGACAATCGCTGCCCATCCTTCTTCAGGAAGGGCAACGAGGATGGTCGCAAACCCGGGAGGGTTATGACCTGTGTGTGCAATGGCCCGATTCCAGAGCACGCCAAATCCCAGGCCTTGCAGCAAGTCAACATCCTGAGGAGTGAGCATCTCGCCGACCATCTCCTGCGAGAGGACTTTGTTCGATTCTCCAGTGCGGGACAGCATGATCTCGATGGCGAAACGAGCCAGATCGGAGGATGTCGTCCAGAGACCTCCTCCTGCTCCGAATTCAGGAAGGTCATACCATTTGTCCAGGGCGGGTTGACCATTGGCCGTATGCGCTGTAGCTGTCCTGCTTCTGAGAGCTTCAGGGAGCGGGGCTGTATAGAGGCTCGAAGTCATACCGATGGGTTCGAACACGGTTTCCCGCATGATCTCCGGGAAGGGTTTGCCGACAACATCCTCGAGAAGCTGCTGCACGATCATGTAGCCGCCTCCCGAGTAGCGCCGCTGAGTTCCCGGAATGAGTTCGACACGAATGGGTGGTGTATTGGCTGGCGGCTCCCCATCCAGGATCTGCTGAAGTGTAGGGAGTTCCTGGCCTTGAGCGTAGCCTTGGAATCCATGAACCGTCACGCCTGCGCTGTGGCTTAGCAGTCGGCGGAGCGTCACCTTCTCTTGTGTCGTGAACTCGTTCTCCGGGACCTTCCAGGAGACCAACGCATCATTGACGTCCTCATCCAGGTTGAGCAGCCCTTGCTCCACAAAATGCAGCGTTGCCGCTGCAGTGAGGGGCTTGCCGACGGAGGCAGCCTGAAACAGCGTGTCAGTGGTCACCGGTTCATCGCCGCCAGCTTCTAGGACTCCATAGCCTTTAGCCCATTCGATCTCAGAATCATTGATGACCGCAATGCTGACTCCTGGCACATGACGTCGCTCCATCAGTCGCTGAATTCTCGCATCGAGCTCAGGAGTCGGCGATGCTGCTGGCTGACCACAACTAGTCAGCAGCATGGCAAGCACCAAAACTATAACAAACAGCTTCCTTTTCATAACATCACCCCCGGTATTGAAGTTTCTAGGACAGGCACGCGAGCACGAGCCCCAGAAACGCGACTCGCTCAGGTTCTTCATTTCGCCAACCTGCTGTCTCATCGTCAGCCTCCTTCACCACTGCTGCTTGACTTCCAAATCTGTGAACAGGTCGAGGAAGGTGACCGCGAATGGTGACCTGAGCACATCGCCGTCACCGAGGTAGAACCCGGCGCTTGCCCCATCACTGTTTGCCAGAAAGATCAGCGTGACCTCCTCTTCCGGCACTTTCAAGATCAAGGACGAATAGGCACCAGGCGCGTAGCCGTAATGCCAGATTAGCTTTGTGCCTTTGACCTCCTGTACGAACCAGCCCAGCCCGTAAGGCAAGGGTTGACCGTTGCTGGACAGGGTCGGCGTGAACATCGCCTCCTTAGACTCCTGTGAGACGAGCAGACTCTGGTCCATTGCGACGTCGAACTTGGCCAGGTCGAGCACAGTTGATATCATCCCACCTGCTGCGCTAAGAGGTAGTAGGCGTCGTTGCCCCTCCGCCAAACTGGGAAAGGAATCCTGGTCAGCCACTTTGGGGGCTTCCACGTTCCCCTCAGGCGAGTATTGAGACAGGACAAAGTTCCCCGCATCACCCACTCGATAGTATCTTGCAAGCTCTGCCAAGACCTGATCGCGGTGACTCTCGCTTATACTCGGGACGGTCCTGGTCATCTCAAGTGGGCGGATGATGTTCTCGACAAGCAGCTCATCAAAGCTCTTCCCGGATACTTCCTCCGCCACCACCGACAGCAACGCATACAAACCTCCATTGTACCGGTATGTTTCGCCCGGTACCCCCTCTGAGGTGTGCGTCAGGTGGTGCCTTACCGTTATCCGCTCAGTGTCGCAGTGGTAGTCTCCATAAGTACTGCCAAGCCGGGACGCCAAGGGTGAAGAAGGGTCTTGAAGGATTTCTCGTATTCCCCTGCAACAGGTTGCGTATCCACGGATGTTTTCACCGCGGTAGCGGGGACAAAGAGTATCCTTCAGAATGTCCGCCATCGCAGCGTCCAGGTCCAGTTGACCCTTCTCAACCAATTGCATCAAGACAACTGCTGCAAATGGTTTTGTACAGGAGGCGATGTTGTACGGCGTATCCCCTGTAGCCGGTATCTGGTTCTCGAGATCGGCGTAACCGAAGCCACGGGCGTGCCCACCCTGGGCGGACCTAGTCTGAGTGAGCGACTTCTGCTTCTGTTCCTACATTGCCCCACTCATGCTTTGCTCCGACATCGTGATTCTCCTACCAGATTGATTATGAGTTCTTGGATATGCATTCACTCCACCAGCGCTGCCAGCACCTCACGCCAGTGAGCGAGCAGGTAGAGATGTGCCTGGCCCGGCATGACTGTGAGACGGCTGTTTGGGATTTTCTCGTGCTGATATTGGCCCTGACTGAGCGGCACATTCTTGTCCACTTCCCCTTGCCAGATATCAACCCGAACAGTGATATCCTCCAGGCGGAAACCCCAGGGCCTGTTGATGATAATGTCATCTTGGGCTGGCCCTTCCCAACCCTGCCGGTAGCCTTCCTGGATATCTGCAACGAACATCCCCCGATTCTCCGGAACTTTGATTAGCTTCCTATCCGCTGGCGGTAAGGACGAGGCCAGTTTCTTGCCAACATCTTCGGGATCGCTCCTCATCGTGGAGAACCCCATACGCCGGAAGAGGTACACGAGCTTGGGCAGTCGCCGAAAAACAAACATCAGTATCCGGTTCGGGAAGGGCAGACCCTCATATGGGTTGGGACGGTCAGGTGGTGCCAGGCCGCTGACAATAGCACCCGCCAGCACCCGATCCGTCAGCTTGTAGGCGCAGGCCAGCGCGTACGGCCCGCCCGCCGACCAACCCAAGACGTAGAACCTCGCGATGTCGAGATGGTCGGCCAACTGGCTGATGTCGTCGGGCCAATCCAGCAGCTTGCGATCCGGCTGCGAGTCGGACAGGCCGTGTCCAGGGCGGTCGGTTGAAATGTACCTGATCCCCAAATCCGTGAGGATGGACTCGTCCGCCGGGCGTTCCAGCCGTGAGCCGGCACCGCCATGGAAGTGGAAAACGGCCTTACCTGTCGGGTCGCCATACTCGGCGTATGCAAGGGTTCGCCCATCGCGAAGCTTGATTGTCTTACCGGTCGTGCCCGGTGAATCAAACATGGACATGGTCTCCTAACTTTCCACCGCGGTTGCTCCTGCGGGGCAGTTCAACCAGAATGTGCATACTCATTGTGCTCCCTCCATGGAATCCACCGTTTCTATCAGCCAAAGTTGCTCTTGCCAAGCCGGTTTCGTTTCAATGAGATGAATGATACCGAAAAACGTGCGCTGAGCCCAGATGAGTTGGAGCCCCGCTTGGCGAACGAGTTCCAGTGGTTCTCGGTTCCAATTGCAGCCCAGCGCTTGTGCGTGACGCCCGGCTCGGCGGTCTTGCCAGCGTCCGAGCCACTCCTGCCGACTCCGACCATGCTCAAGTAGAAGGATCTGACCCTCCGGGCGACAAACGCGAGACATTTCCCGTAGGGCGTTTATGGGATTAGGGAACGTGCACAGCGTGAGCGACGAGAGGATCGTATCCACGCTCCGATCTCGGATCGCCAGTTGCTCCCCGTCCATGGTCGCGAAGACCACCTCCAGCCCTAGAGTGCGTGCCCTTTGGCGGGCAGTCTCCAACATCTTTTGGCTCAGATCTACTGCTACGAGGTCGGTAGCGCTTGGATAGAAACGAAAGTTCTTGCCGGTACCGCAGGCAACCTCCAACACCTGACCCGTGGTCCGGCCAACTCGCCTCAGCAGTTTGCGGCGAAGCCACCACATACCCAACAGTTCCGAGAGCGCGTCTGCCCAATCGTACCAGGAGGCGGCCCGATCGTACTTCTGTCGGATTTCCTGCTTCTCCATGTGCTTGCTAGAACAAGTTGTCATCTCGTGTGGAATTTTGGACATAGACTCGCGAGTATCGTTCTCGTTTACGCCGTTGTCGGTCAAGTGTGCATGCAGTCACACTCAGTAGCGGCTAACGGCTTGCGCTTCACCCGCCTGGCGGGTGCCGTAGAGAGCCGCCGCCACAATACCCACATAAAGCACGTGCGACCGCCGATTTGCCCAGGCATGGCCGGGGGGGGCAGAGCGTGGAGTCAGGCGGCCTGCTCAGCTGCTGGATAGACCGCGGGGTCATACGCGGGCAACTTTTCCCACATCCGGTCATACATAATGGCAAACAACGCGGCCGAGATTAACAGGATAGTCCCAGCATCTGTCGTCGGCAGTACATCCATCAGCGGATTCATTGCATTCATAGATGCATGGAACAGCGCCGGGGCCAAGATGCTGCCTTCAGTACGGTTGTAGACCCAAGCGAAGAGAACCGTCCAACAAGGCATCCACACCAACCTGCTCATGGCAGGCCATGATGAACTGCCTGAAAAAATCACATCACCGGGCAATTCCCAAATCGCGTGGAAGAACCATATGACCAGGCTGGCAACCAGCGGGCTGTAGCGGACCTGCAACCGGGGCAGCGCAAAGCCACGCCATCCACTTTCCTCGTTGATTCCCCCAGTATAGAGCAGTACGTGCAGAAAGGTGATGATGGTCAGGATAACGAGGTCAGCTCCTACACCGCTATTGGCTTCGGAGGAACCGCCACCCAGAATGCGAGTAATTGCGTTTCCGAGTATGTGAATAGCAGGGAAGGTGAAGAGCGCCACCAGATACCAGACAAGATTACCTCTTGGCCTGACCAGCGTAGAAAGGTAACTCCTAATACCCTCAATCCTAGAGAAAGCACCGGAGATGACAAACGCCGGTAATAACGCCACTGGACCGGTGACGAGAATGATTATAGGCAAATTGTCGCTTGGGGTCGTGTGTTGGATATACAGGACGGAAACCGACCAGGCCAGGATCCACGTCGGGAAGAAGACAATCCAACGAGCCCTGCGGCTGCCCTTTCGGTGTCCAGGGATGACCACTTTCGTGATGATCATACCAGCCAGAACAGGACTAAATACTCCGAGACGGGCCATATGGAATTGGATGATCTGGTTGAGGAACTGGTCTCCAGAGAACACGATTATGCCTGGAACCATAATACCAAAAGCTGTAGCAAAAGTGATCACAAAGAAGGTTGCAACTTGATGCTGCTTGATCCACCCGGTTAGCTTGTTCATGATTTCTCCCCTCCGATTTCTTTCAAATTGATACTCTGTGACATGGGAAACCTCGTAGATTTGTGATAAAGGATTTGGTTTGGTTGGATCTCTCTTCATTCTACATCCTTCATTCTATCACAACTTGTCTCCCCTTGCCCGAAATGTGCCCGACCTAGCTTCAGTATTCATTGTTCATCCTCCTGGCTTTGAAACTATCCTGATTGTCTGCCCTCCAGGACGGGGTACTTGCGCATGAATCGGACGAGAACCACGATCCCAGAGAGCACAATGACGGCGCCTAACAGGGTGAAAAGGAGAGGGAAGTCGAAGTTGAACCAGTAGCCGCTGGCAAAGGCGATGACCGCCAGTGCTGCGTATGCATACAAGCGCTTCACGCCAGTCGCCAAGGCGATCAGCCAACCCACACCTACCAGCGCAGCGGGCCAAACCATCCTGGAGTACTCCCTGAGCCAGGCTGTTAACCAGGGCGGTAAGATTTCATTCTTGGTGAACACCACCAGGCCCAACGTAAAAAGCACAGCCACAGCCAGCACAACGGTCACGATGACCAGCTTCACCTTCCATTGGGCCTTCGGCGTGAAATCAATGTAGCGCATTCGGGGTACCGTGATGCTTTTCTTAGCAGATATCATAATCGGCAACCACAGGACAACCCAGATGCCAGCAAGGCTAGTCTGGTCGAAAATCTCGGCGATGCCTGCAAGCAGGATGACAAAGCCGATGGCGATGTCTATCAGACCATCTCCGTGATACTGGTTAGCCTTGCGTTCGATTTCTTTCAAATTGGTATTCTGTGACATGGCGAATCTCTTTGATTCTTTTGTAGAGAACTTGGTTTGGGTTAGATCATCCACGGCAGTAGGGGCGGGGTAACCCTGCCCCTATTGCCCGAGACCCTCTTTTACTACCCTTGTTGCGGTACAGGCACGTCGGGCTCGATTCTATGGGCGAAAATCAGCGACAGGCCCAGGTCCCGTATCTTGATGAGCAGGCCGCGTGAGGCAGCCTGGTCGGCCACTCCCGCGCCTTTGGCCACCCGGATCAGCCGAGCCTGTTCAGCATTGCGCAGCGCGTCCTTCACGCGCTCTTCTCTCAGCCGTTGTTCCAGGAATGAATTGAACCACATCTTATGGGCCTCCTTTCGGGTTTTGG
>JBGVTF010000360.1:0-8814 GCA_041862415.1 Anaerolineae bacterium
AACCACTCGTTCTTATAGACAGAGGAGCCGGTCACTCCGATGGCAATGAGGACGATGGCCAGGTGGACGATGTAGCCGCCGTAGCGCCGCCGGCCCTTGGCGACCAAACGTCCCAAAGCGACCAGGTAGCCCTCGCCCCTGGTACGGCGGCGGGCCATCAGGCCGCGGTAGAATTCAGAGACGATGGTGGCAGTGACGAAAGCGCACACGGCAAAGGACAACAGGGCGTAAGGCTCTCTGATTCCTGATACGAAAAGGACAACAGCCACGATCAAAGCAAAGACGGCCTGAAAAGCCAGACCGCGCAGGAGCCTATCGGTCGCGGCTCGTCGCCAGGCCAGGATGGGACAGATTCCAATGAGCAGCACCAGAACCATAGCCAGAGGGCCAGAGGTCCGATTGTAGAAAGAAGCATCGAGGGCGATCCGTTCACCTCTAGCGATCAGGGTCAGGGTGGGGAAGACCGTGCCCAGAAAGACAGCCAGGGCCATCCCGCAGAAGAGAAGGTTGTTAAAGAGAAAGCCAGATTCGCGGGAGAGCAGGGCCTCCAGTTCGTTGTCGCTACCCAACTGCTGCCGCCGATAGTAAAGAAGGGCCAGAGGGCCGAACAGTGTGACGGCCATAAAGACCAAAAGGTAATAGGTGATAGGCAGTGCACTGCTGGCATAGCCGTGCAAATCGGAGAGGATGACCCCTCCCCTGGTTACAAAGGTGGCAAAGATGCACAGCACAAAAGCCAGGATGGCCAGCACCATGTTCCAGACCTTGAACATGCGTCGCCGCTCCTGCATCATGGCCGAATGCAGGAAGGCCGTGCCCACCAGCCAGGGGATCAGCGAGGCGTTCTCCACCGGGTCCCAGGCCCAGTAGCCGCCCCAACCCAACTCCACGTAAGCCCACCAGGCCCCCAGGAGGATGCCGATGCCCAGGGCCAGCCAGGCAAAGAGACTCCAGCGCCGGATGCCCCGCAGCCAACCATCGCCCAGTTGGCCGGTCAGCAAAGCGGCCACAGCGAAAGCAAAAGGCACCGTGTAGCCCGCGTAACCCAGGAACAGGGTGGGTGGGTGGAAGATCATGCCCGGATTTTCCAGCAAGGGCAGTAGCCCTGCCCCTTCGGTCAGCCGCATGGGCAACGTGGCGAAAGGATTGCTGACGGTGATAATCACCAGAGCGAAGAAAGCCTCAGTGAAAGCCAACACCGCCAGGGCATGGGAATGTAGCTCCCTGTCCCAGGCCTTCCCTTGCCGGGCCACGAGAGCGGCCATAACAGCCAGGAACCACAGCCATAGAAGAAAAGATCCCTCCTGGCCAGCCCAAAAGGCCGAGAGCCGATAGACAGGTGCCAGGTGACTGCTCACGTTCTCGTACACGTATTGGACTCGAAAGTCCAGGGCGAGCAGAAGGTAGAGCAGAATGGTCGAAGCGATAGTCGCCAGGCCAGCTACAGCCAGCACGCCGTTGCGGGCGCTTTGCACCAACTCAGGGCGTCCTCGCCGTTGCCCCACCAGAGCCGCTACCGCAGCGTAGGCCGAAACGATCAGAGCCAACAGTATGGTGCCATAACCTACCTCAGCCATGAACCCTCCATAGAATACAGGGAGCCCTGTACCGCAACAGTGGTAAAGGTACAAGGCCCACCCTCGCCCTTGCTCCCCGGTCCGCTATCCGTTATACCTACCCCTTATCCCTTGTACCGTGTCTCTTGTCCCTTCCGTCCCCTATCACGGTTGAGCCGTTTCCGTGGCGGCCTCTTCATACTTTGAAGGACACTTCAAAACCAGGTTGTGAGCTTCAAAGACGCCTCCCTCGGTGTATCTGCCCTCCACGACTGCCTCGGCCCCGTCCTGGAACATATCGGGGCGCAGACCCTTGTAGACCACCGGGAGACGGCCGCCCTCGTCGGCAATCTCGAATTTGAGGATCAGATCCTGGGCGTTCCAGTCAATGCTCTCCCCCTGGATCACCCCGGTCACCCGCACGTTTCGCTCGTAGATCGAAGGGCCTCTGCTCTGAAGCTCGCTCACCGTCAGATAGGGAGCGGTGGAACCCTGGATGCTGGTGACGATGAGATAGCCGATCACCAGCACGACAATGAGCCCACCGACGATGAACCTGGTCTGCTTTTTGGCAGGCTTTCCCCGCCGCTTGGTTTCAGCCATAGAGATTGAATCAGTCATTCTACCTCTCATATCTTGCGTGCCTGTACCACCTGCGCCGCAATGGTGGCGCAACAGTGGTAGACGTCATATTACCATGAAAAGCTTCTTCTGTCAACGAAGACTGCCCATGAAACCAGACCCTTGACAAAAAGCGATTTATGAGATAAAGTTATATTGGACTAGTGCACATATGAAGAACAGCAGACTCGTTAAGAGGGCTGCGGGCGGCGTGTATGTGCAGGCAACCCACGTAGAGACCGCCCCCTATTCCAGAAAGAGCACGCGACACCATGTCCACGGATACCCCTATCGTCCTCATCACGCCCGAGGCCAAGGCTGACCTGGAAGCCGAAGTGAAACGGCGCGGCATGACCGGCGAATTGACAGGCGGACTCCTCTTTGGCTACCCATTGGACGAGCGCCATCGTTTGGTGGTTAGTTCGGTGCGGCTAAGCGAGGACGTCGGCTTTGGTCAGCGGGATTTTGCCCTCAACCAGACGCGCACATCGCGGCAGTTGAACCAGGCCCGAAGCCTGGCCCCCGAGGCCGAGTACTGCGGCGTCTGGTACATCCATCGCACGCCTCACCAGGAACTGACCGCTCAGGAATGGATGCAAACGCAGGGGTTGCTAGAAGACCCCGACTTTCGTTTCAAGGACCTGGTCTGCCTGGTGCTCTGCTTCTATCAAGCCAAGCTACAGTTCCATGCCTCGTCCTTTGACCAATATCACTCGTCCCGTAGCCAGTCACCGATGCCGACGCTGCTTCAACTGACGACAGACCCGTTTCCAACCCAGGCCGATGCAGCGCGCCCGCCCGCCCCGCGCCCAGACTTCACTCACTGGTACGATTCTCCTGACGTCGCCGCGCGCCTGAGGCTGGAGCATGAGCGGCTGGCGCAAACGTACGACGTCGAACCGGCGCTGATGCCCGACGAGCAAATGATATTCCGGCTGACGCCAAAAGGCCAATACGAAAAGCTGGTGTTTTACCTGACCTGCGGGCCCGGCTTCCCCGACAAAGCGCCGCAGGCCTTCTTGCTGGCCGGGGACAGGCGGCATCCGCTATCGAGCCCCAGTCTGGTCAACTGGTCGGAGAAGCAGTGGTTGGTCGAGATGGCCGACGAGTTGGTGAGCTGGCTGGCCTGGTCGCTCGATCAATACGTGGCTGCGGCTGAAGAGGCGCTGAGTCGAGGCGATTACCAGGAGGCGGCCGATTTGCTGACCATGGTACTCTCGATAGACCCGCGCACGCCCCGTGCAGCCCGCCTACTGGCGCAGGCACAGGCACCACTCCGCTAAAGCCACTCGCCCTGGACCAGGTCCATGCTTCAGTTGAGCTGGCTCAACTGGAACAGTCTGAGATGTGCGAGGACTGCCCCACTAACAGAGAGAATAGAGAAGGAGAGATGATGAATGAAAGAATGGCATTACTGGCCAGGACAGGGCCCTACCTGCTCGTTGGCCTCCTGCTGCTGATGGCTGGGGGGGGGTGTTCGGCGGCTGTGGCCCGACCCCCACGCCCATTGTCACTGTGCCGCCCACGGATACCGTGGTGCCCCCGGCCACACCCACAGCAGTACCGCCCACAGCCACCCCTGTGCCGCCGACCCCAGCCGAATTCGAACACCCGGTGCTGTTAGAAGGTGCCCACGAGGCGCTTGATTGCAAGGCATGCCACACCACTGGCCAAAGCTTGACGTACGAGTGCTCCAACTGCCACCAGCCGCCCAGCAAGCCTCACTTTGGGCCTGACTGCGACACCTGCCACACTCCGGAAGGATGGGGCGAGTCGGCGGCCTCTGTCGTAGCCCAGTCACCGCAGATCCCGCACACCCTAGACGGGCAAGAGGACTGTCTGCTGTGTCACGAGCCGGCCTGGCAGATCAAGCCAGCGCCGGCCAACCATGAGGACTTTGTCAACGAGCAGTGCACCTCCTGTCACAAACTCGCGCCGTAACCATATACGAGTTTCGGTCGGATGAAGAGCATTGAGGTGAAGTGAAGGAGGGCTTCGGCGACATCAGTGTTGAAAAGCCCCTGTCTCCAAATTAAGGAGGAGGGGGCTTTTGGCTTCCACACAACAAAGGACACTTTACTGCTGCCAACTCCTGAAGAAGACGATAATGTCCACTCGATGGGAGCTTATTTGACAGCTCAGAACCACTGTGGTACACTACAGATCACAAAATCACCCCTCAAAACCAGTGAGTAGAACCATCAACTTAAGGAACATCAACAATGGATCGTGAGTGGACAGCACAGGGAAAATACCGGGTGAAGCTGCCCGACCTTGACTACTACCGCCGCACCATCAAGTGCCAAGCGGGTTGTCCGGTGGGCACCAACGCCCGCGAGTACGTGATCGCCATCGCCCAGGGGGACTACGAGCGGGCCTATCTCATCGCTCGCCAGTGCAACCCCTTTGCCTCGGTCTGTGGGCGGGTGTGCAATGCCCTATGCGAGGTAGAGTGTCGCCGAGGCGACTTTGACGCGGCCATCGCCATCCGCGCCCTGAAACGCTTCGTGACCGAACGATACGGGGTGGACGCGGGGCGCTACTCAGCAGCGGTGACTGATTCCTTGCTGAAAAAGGCGGCCGGCGACTCGACCACGGTCCACGACCTGCGGTCCCTGGGGAGGCTGCTGGACCGCCAGGGGAGAAATGGACGGCGGAAAGGCCAGGTCGCTGTCATTGGCTCAGGGCCGGCCGGGCTCGCGGCCGCTCACGACCTGGCCCTCATGGGCCATCGAGTGACCGTCTTCGAGGCCTCCGACGTCCCCGGTGGGATGCTGCGCCTGGGGATACCGGCCTACCGCTTGCCTCGCGACCTGCTGGAAGCGGAAATCCAGGTCATCCTTGACCTGGGCGTGGATCTGCGGCTCAATACCCCCCTGAGTCCCAACCTGACCCTGGCCGACCTCAAGAAGCAGGGGTACGAGGCTATCTTCATCGCCATCGGCGCTCACAAGAGCCTCGATCTGCACATTGACGGGATGGAACTGGACGGTGTGCTACGAGCCACCGACTTTCTGCTCAACGTCAACCGGGGCTACCGGGTGGATCTGGGCAGCCGGGTGGTGGTGGTGGGCGGCGGCAACGTGGCCATGGATGCCGCGCGCACCGCCCTACGCCAGGCGGAAACAGCGATGAAGCCAGAGGAGGTGCACCTGGCCCTCGATGCGGCCCGCTCGGCGCTGCGACAGGTGGTGGAAGGCGACCAGGAGGCCGAGGACACCATCACCGCCATGGACGCCGCCCGTTCGGCGATGCGACTGGGGGCGACGGAGGTGAGCATCCTCTACCGCCGCTCCCGAGCTGAGATGCCAGCCAGCGACGAGGAGGTGGCCGAGGCAGAGCACGAGGGCGCGCGTTTTCGCTATCTGACTAATCCCGTCCGCATCCTGGGGAATCCCCGGGTGACGGCTGTGGAGTGTGTCCGCATGGAGATGGGACCCCCGGACGAGAGCGGCCGCCGACGCCCTCTGCCTGTCCCTGGCTCCGAATTCGTCATAGAAGCCGACTCGGTTATCATGGCCATCGGCCAGACGCCGGACCTGTCCTTCCTCCGGGAGGAGGACAACATCCAACTCACCCGCCAAGGGACCATCGTCATTGACCCCGAGACGATGGCCACTACTGCACCCGGCGTCTTCGCTGGCGGCGACGCGGCCGCCGCCGGGCCGCGCATTATCATCCAGGCTGTGGCCGACGGCCTGCGGGCGGCCCGCGCCATTGACGATCACCTGCAGGGGCAACGGGCTCAGGTGCGGGCGCGAGGGACGATGACCGTCATCGAGCCCTACGCTATGCCGCCCAACTACCAAAAGATCTCCCGTCGCCCTCCACCTACCCTGCCCCTGGAACGGCGGGTGGGCATCGCTGAAGTGGAATTGGTCTATCCCGAGGGCCAAGCCCGCGAGCAGGCCAGCCGCTGCTTGCGCTGCCACATCCAGACCGTCTTCGACGGTGACAAGTGCATCCTGTGCGGCGGCTGTGTGGACGTCTGCCCGGAACTCTGCCTCAAGATGGTGCCGCTGAAGCGCCTGGCAGACGACCCAGACCTGGCGGCTTTAGTGGTGGCTCGCTTCGGGCGTCCCCTGGCCGGGTTCCCCCACGACTTGGGCACGGCCATGATCAAGGACGAGATGCGCTGTATCCGCTGCGGGCTCTGTGCCAAACGCTGCCCAACAGCCGCTATTACCATGGAAGCGCTGAGCTTTGTCGAGGAATACATGTAGATACGCCGGGCTGGAGGTGGAAAAAGGGAGAAAAGGAGATGAGTATGGCCAGGAAGCTTCTTGACCGCGTCGTGCACGGGGTCACCAACTCGCGGGTGTGGCGCTCTTTTTTCCGCCACGGCCTGCCAGACAACGACCTCGATCGCTCGCTGACGATCACCAGCAACGTCTTCTTACATCTGCACCCGGTGCGAGTGCGGAGGCACGGGGTGCGGCTGACCTATACCTGGGGGCTAGGCGGAATCAGCTTCTTTCTGCTTTTGGTGCTGGGCGTCACTGGAGGACTGTTGATGTTCGAGTACGTCCCCTCGGTGGACCGGGCCTACGCCGACATCATCCGCATTCAGACCAGTATCCCCTTTGGGGCGCTGTTGCGCAACATCCATCGCTGGGCGGCTGAGTTGATGGTGCTGACGGCGTTTCTCCACCTCTGTCGCGTTTTCTACACCGGGGCTTACAAACCGCCTCGTGAGTTCAACTGGATCGTGGGGCTGGTGGCCGGCTTTCTCACCCTGGCGTTCAGTTACACAGGGTATCTTTTGCCCTGGGATCAACTAGCCTATTGGGGCATCACCGTGGGCAGCAACATCGCTGGCTACATCCCCCTGGCAGGCGATCAGGTGAGATTCCTACTACTTGGCGGTCCGACGGTAGGACAACCAGCCCTCATTCGCTTCTACAACCTCCATGTCTTCATCTTGCCCCTCATCATGGTTGTTGTGCTGGGCATCCATTTCTGGCGGGTCCGCAAGGACGGCGGCATCTCGGGACCGATGCCGACTGAGGATAAGGAGGAATGAGAATGGCAGACGAGAAGCAAACTCCGGAGAGCACCCCGCGGATCTTTCCCGTAGAGCCAAGCAAGACCTACGGCCTAATGGAGTTGGCCCAGGGAACCTCGCCCCTGGTAAGCAAAGAACCGGAGGATACGGTGATGACCTTCCCCCACCTGGTCATCATCGAAGTCCTGGCTGCTCTGGCCGTGATGGTTCTGCTGCTGTTCCTTTCCTCCATACGCGACGCTCCGCTGGAAGAGTTCGCTAACCCCGATATGGCCCCCACTCCAGCCAAAGCGGCCTGGTACCTGATGGGCATCCAAGAGCTGATCCTGCATATGCACCCTACTTGGGGGGCTATCATCTTGCCAGGGCTGGTGGCCCTAGCTCTGGCGGCCATCCCTTACCTAGACCGCAGCCAGAAGGATGTGGGGCGCTGGTTTGCCGGCCCGCGGGGCAAGCGCATCGCCGCGTTCACCGCCCTGGGTACGCTGCTCATCGTCCCGGTCCTGGTGGCGCTGGATAGCCTGGTGGGAGTGCGGAGCGTGTGGCCCGGCGTGCCCCCCCTGGTGGCAGGAATCATCATTCCGCTGGGGACCATCCTCGTGCTCCTGGCGCTGCTTTATTTCGTCCTGCGCCGGATCACAGCCTCGACGCGAGAAGTGATGATCGCCTATTTCACCGTCCTGGTCGTGAGCCTCGTCGTCTTGACTCTGACTATGATCTTCTTCCGGGGACCGGGGATGCACCTCTATTGGCCATGGGCCATGCCGGCAGGGCATTAGGCGGACAGTGAGAGCAGGTAAATACAGGGAGAGCGCTATGTCTGAGGTCATTTCTGGCAACGAAAAGGGAATCACGCGGCGGCGATTTTTCCTCTACGCCTGGGCAATAACAACTCTCGGCCTTCTTGGCGAGGGGGTGGCTATTCTCTTCAACTTCTTGCGACCACGGGTGGAAGAAGGAACCTTTGGCGGCCAGATCACAGCCGGCAAGGTAGAAGATTTTCCTGTAGGTTCAGTAACCGCGTTCAGGCAGGGACAATTCTATCTCGCTCACCTGGAGGGCGGCTTTCTGGCTCTCTACCGCGTATGTCCCCATCTGGGATGCATCGTCCCCTGGTCCGAGGAACAGCAACGCTTCGAGTGCCCCTGCCACGCTGCAGTGTTCAACATGGAGGGCGAAGTCCTGGCCGGCCCACCTCCCAGGCCGCTGGATCTCTTCCCCGTGGAAATCGTAGAGGGAGCGATCACCGTAGACACGGGCACGATCACGCAGCGCAGCAGCTTTGAGGAATCCCAACTGGCTAGGCCTTGATGCTCCGCTAGATACAGGTGAACGTTCAGGAGGTATCAAAAGCCTGCTGATATTGGACAGACCACTCTATTTGGCGTACCCAGTGAACGCTTATTGATACAGAGGAGAACAATATGGGCAGCATGGAACGAAAAATCATCCTGGGCTGGGGGTTGACTCTGGTGATCGCTATCTTTGTGCTCGTCTACTGGCTGAACGAGCCGCACCGCATGGCCGTGGCCAGTGAAGAGTTCCGGCTGGAGGCCGTGCGGCGGGGCGCGGAGCTATACGCCGATCAGTGTGCCTCCTGCCACGGAGACGAAGGCCAGGGGATAGCCAACG
>JBGVTF010000361.1:0-2110 GCA_041862415.1 Anaerolineae bacterium
TGCTCCCAGCGCAGAGGCCACCACGATTCCCCCGGTGGAACGAGCACGGGTAGGCAACCGGCCAGCATCCACCGTCACCTTCACCGGCTGAGCCTCACCGGCCCGCAGCCTGGCCTCATCAGGCTGGGCCGCCAGCCAGGGCTGCTGTGTCTGCATTTCAGCCCGCACGTACCCCCGTCCCGCGTTCTGTACGGTGAACTGCTTTTGCTTCTTTTGCCCACTCCTCATGGTCCCGAAATCCAGGGCCTTGGGGCTGACGCTCAAGACCGGCTGGGGTAACTGAGGGTCGAGGATGTGCAACAGTTCCTCCAGCCCGGCGTCCTGGTCGCCCCCTCGCTGGCGGATGGCCTCAGCCTGGGCGGCCAGGTCGTGGCGGTTGAGAGATCGGAACCAGGAGGTAAAGTTACCATTGTAGAGGTAGCCCCGGGCCTCCGCCCAGTGCCTGTCACATAGAGGCACCAGTTCAGCCACCGTGCGGGCCATGTCTCCACTGCGGAAAACGAAGGGCTGTGCTGTCCCCTTGGGAGCCAATATCCTTTCCAAGGCCTGGCGGAATTGCGCGGCAGTACAACGCTGGTGCACATCCTGCTGCGAAGCCTTGTCCAGAGCAGCCCACACTTCCTTGGGTAGCTTCGACAATTGCAGGAACTGGAAAGGATGAGTTTGGGGATCATCGTCGGTGAGGAGGTGATACATCGTCGCCGCCAGTGCGTACACATCGGAGCGGGGTTCGGATTGGGCCTGGTATTGCTCTGGCGGGGCGTAGCCCACCGTGCCGTAAATGCTGGACTTTTGGAGGCCCACCTGGCCGCCAGGCTGCAACATTAGCCGCGCCCTGGCCGTGCCGAAATCCACCAAACGCACCTCGCCGCTGTTGCGATCCAGGATCAGATTGGCCGGCTTGATGTCGTGGTGGACGACAGGTTGCGGCTTCACCCGGCCCAGGTATTCCAGCACCTTGCAGACCTGGATGGCATAGCGCAGCACTTCTTCCAATGGTTGGGGACCACCGCGCACCAGGTTGCCCTGCTCATCCTCGCGGGTCAGACCCTGCTCCAGGTCCTCTCCCTCCACGTATTCCATGACAATGTAGTTGCGGTTGTTCTCGGAGAAATAGGTGTAAATCTTGGGGATGCCGGGGTGGCTGAGGGCGGCCAGGGTGCGGGCCTCGTCCTCAAAACGTTGTCGGGCTTTGGCTACCTCCTGGGGGTCGGAGAGATCAAAGTAGTCCAGCATCTCCTTGATGACGCAGGGGCGATTGAAAGCCTGGGTGTCGGTTGCCAGGTAGATGGCACCCATGCCGCCCTTGGTCAGGGGGCGGATGATACGATAAGCGCCGCCGCGCATGGTCTGGCCCGTTTGAAGCGGGACGTATCCGCCACTCAGCGGAGCGCGACAGCGGGCGCAGAATTTGGCGCCCTGCCGGTTGACCTGGCCACAATTGGGACATTGCATAGATGGACGCCTCCCTTGGATGGTGAGTGTCCATGATGTCAGACGGACGTAATAACCACACCCAACGGGCTAAGTAGCAAATCGGATGAGATGCGACTGCTCTCGTTAGTACAATCGTGGGAACAGAGCGGTCTTTAGCATACCAGTTGCAGAGTTGCCTACAACCCAAAGTGGAGGGACGACTGGCAAAGAGTACCTACTCCGCTCGGCCCGGATTGCCAAATCCAGACCATAACTGCTGGATTTGGCAATCCAGCAGGAGCGGGTAGGAGGCCCCATCCCCTGGCTTTGACATGCGATGAAGTTGTACACAGAGCATTGAGGAGTGCACCGGAGGCGAGACGACTCCCCCCCGGTGCACTAGAGTCCGGCTAGCTGGTGTAGAAATTGAAAATCACCCGTCCAAACCGTACCTCGTCGCCGTTGTTCAACGGCTGCCGCACCTCTGGATCCAGCTTTTGCTTGTTGATGAAAGTAAAGTTGGTGCTCTTGAGGTCTTCAACGTGATACTGCCCGCCCTGCACGGTGATCTTGGCGTGACGGCGCGAGACCCCCGCATCCTCGCCCCCATGAGGGGTCAGGTCAATGTCGGGGAACACACCGCTGACCGGATCCTCCCGCCCGACGATGATCTCAGCTTGCTGGGGCAACGGGA
>JBGVTF010000362.1:0-6078 GCA_041862415.1 Anaerolineae bacterium
CGCAGGTTGCCTCGGTTGGCATGACAGAGGAGCAGGCGAAGAAGAGCCATGAGATACTGGTGGGCGTGAAGGAGTATTACGACGTCGCCAAAGGATACGCCATGGGTGAGGAGGACGGATTCGTCAAGGTGATCGTGGACGGAGAGAAGGGCAGGATTCTGGGAGCTCACATCATTGGCCCCCACGCCGCTATCCTGGTGCAGCAGCTCGTCTATCTGATGAATGCCGAGGAGCAAAACTACTGGCCTCTTGCCAGAGCGCAGACGATTCACCCTGCTCTGAGTGAGGTCGTGGTGGGCGCGTTTGGAAACCTCAGGCCGATTGGAGAACACAGACACGAGCACGTTCACTGAGGTCCCGTGTGATTTCAAAGAACTGGACAATGGAAGCCATCTGGTAACCGCACGGAGGTTAAAAGGAGGATGGAAATGGAATCCTACAAGTACGTGATTATCGGTGGTGGGCTCGCTGGTCAGAGAGCCGGTGATGGAATCCGCAAGGTGGACACGAAAGGAACCGTTGCGCTGGTGACCGGGGAGCATCACATGCCCTACGAGCGGCCGCCCCTTTCCAAGGGCTATCTCACCGGCGTGGAAGGGCTGGACCACGTCTACCTCAAGGAAGAGGCTTACTATGCCCAGAACGACATCGAGGTCATCCTTGGTGTGCGTGTGGCCAAAGTGGATCCCGCCGCACGGAGCGTGACGCTCGACGACGGCCAGGTGCTGGGGTACGAGAAACTGCTGCTGGCGACCGGTGGCAACGCCTGGCGCCTGCCGATCCCCGGCCATGACCTGCCAGGGGTGTTCACCCTGCGAACCATCGAGGACGCCGATGGCATTCGCAAGGCCGCCAAGTCAGGTAAACGAGCGCTGGTCGTGGGGGGCAGCTTTATCGGCTCCGAGGTCGCCTCCTCACTGGCCCAACTCGGACTGAGCGTGGCCATGGTCTTTCCCGAGGCGCGCCTGCTGGAACGGATCGCGCCAGAGGAACTGAGCGCCTTCCTCAACGCCAAGTACGAGGCAAAGGGCGTACGCATCCTCGCCGGGATCAAGCCCGATCGCCTGGAGGGCAACGGGAAGGTCGAGCGGGTCAAGCTGGACAATGGCGAGACGCTGGACGTTGACCTGGTCGTGATGGGCGTTGGGATCCGGCTCGATACGGAATTGGCCCGCGACGCTGGCCTTGAACTGGGGGAGAAAGGCGCTGTCGTCGTGGACGAATACCTGCGCACCAGCGATCCCAACATTTACGCTGCTGGTGACATCGCCGCCTGGCCCGATCCCACCTTTGGCAGGCGATTGCGTGTCGAGCATTGGGACGTGGCGCGGCGCCAGGGGCTGAGAGCGGGGCGCAACATGGCAGGGGAGGAAAAGCCTTATACAGCACTGCCGTACTTCTTCTCCGACCTGTTTGACTTCAGCTTCGAGGCGTGGGGCAACCTGACTGCCTGGGACCAGACGGTGCTGCGGGGTACGCTGGAGGGAGGCAGCTTTGCGCTGTACTACTTTGACCAGGGCAGGATGGTCGGCGTGCTGGCGGCTGGCCGACCCGACGAGGAACGCAAACCAATGCAGGCACTGGTCAAAGCGCGGCCAGCGTACGAGGACGTGGCTGCCAAACTGAGCGATGAAGGGATGGACCTGGGCACGTTGGTCGAGTGAGTCGCTCACCTCACCGCCGCCGCTGGCGAGCCAGGCGCAGCGCGGTGAACAGCCTTTCTCGCGGACGATCTTGAGCGCGATGCCCCGCGAGGTGATCTCGAAGAACTTTTTCTCCGTAGTGCGCCAGCTTGTCCTCGTCCAGTTCGATCCGATCAACCTTCATCGGTTACCCTCCCTATTCCTTCTCTGGGGTTGGCATCGTGGACAGATAAAACTGCTCGTGCTGCCGGTCTTGATCTTTTCAATGGGCATGCCGCAGGTCGGGCAGGGCTCGCCTTCCTTGTAGCCGATACGGATGTCGTCCATCGTAAAGCCGCCCTTCTGCCCATAGAGATCCACCTCGTAGAAAGCCCCTCCTTTGTCAAGGCTCGGTTGGAGACCGTCGCGGACCGCCTTGGCCAAGGCGTCTACCTCGGCCTCGGTCAGCGTGTCCACCGTTCGCAGCGGGTGCAATTTGGCCAGGAAGAGAATGTCGTGGACGTAGGCGTTGCCGATGCCGGCCAGCTTGGATTGATCCAGCAGGAAGGACTTGACCCGCCCACGCCGGCCGCTGAGCATGGCCCGCAGATCGTCAGCGGTCACGTCGAGGGCGTTCGGACCGAGCTTGGCGGTCATGGCGTGGTCGTCCAGTTCGCCGGGCCGGACGTAGTGGGCGTAGCCAAACCACCAAAAGTTGACGACCAGACAGGTGCCGTCGTCAAAGTCAAAGATGAGGCGACGTTTTTCTGGCAGTGTGTCGCGGCTAGCCAGCAGAATGTCGCCGCCCATGCCCAGATTCAGCAGCAGCCAACCTTGGGTCGTCTCGACGAAGAGCCACTTGCCGCGATGAGTCACGTCGAGCAACCGCGCGCCAGTCAGCGCCTCCACGAACGCCTCTCTGGAGACATTCAGGCATTTGGGTTGCAGCACCTCGATGCTGGTGAAAGTCTTGCCCACCAGTTCTGTTTTCATCTGGCGGGCCAGGACAGTGATTTCAGGCAGTTCTGGCATGGGTCTCGATCCTCTTTTCTTCAAACCGTCCATCAACGCGTTACATTATACTACACATAACACGAATTGCAATTCTCAGGCCTCACCCTTCCGAATAAAACCACGAGCAAAAACGTTGAATAGTTGGAAAGGACAGTCAGCAAAGTGAGCAGCCGGTCAGCGCCCTCAACAGAAACCGAACTCGGGCTGATCACCCAGGCTCAGCAGGGAGACAGGCGAGCCTTTGGTGAACTGGTCCGCCGTCACCGAGAGGGGGTCGTCAACGTAGTGTACCGCATGTGCGGGGACGCGAATCTGGCAGAGGACGCGGCACAGGAAGCCTTCATCCGCGCCTGGCAGCATCTCCTCAGTTACCGGCCTCGGTCACCCTTCCGCAATTGGGTCTATCGCATCGCCACCAACGTTGCGCTGGACATGCTGCGCCGCGAACGGGAGACGGTGGATATAGACGCGCTATCGCTGGCGACTTCGGATGAGGGGCCAGAGGCTGCGGTGGAAGGCCAAGAGCGAGGCCAGCGAGTGCGGCAGGCGGTGCTGGCGTTGCCGCCGGCCAGCCGTGCGGTGCTGGTATTGCGGGAGTATGAGGGGCTCTCCTATCGGGAGATCGCTGACACACTGGATATCCCCATTGGCACGGTGATGTCGCGGCTGAACTATGCCCGCAACCGGCTGCGCGAGTCGCTGGCACCCTATTTGGAGGTTCTACTATGACCGAACACGTAACGGCCTGGCTGGGAGCGTACCACGACGGCGAATTGCGGGGACGCCGATTGCGACAGGTAGAGGCTCACCTGGCACATTGCGCGACGTGCCGCGCAGACCTGGAAAGCCTGCGGGCGCTGGCGGCGCTGTTGCGGGAAAGCCCTGCAGCCGAAACTTTGACGCCGCCCGAGCGCTTTGTGGCTCAGGTGGGACTGCAGTTGCCTCGCCGTCCAGAGCAGCCTGCCTGGCAGCGGGCGCTGGAGACCGGTTGGCGACTGGTGCCGCTGGGTCTGCTCGGCGCTTACGCCTTCCTCCAGACAGCGTTCGTCGTGGCCGGGGTGGTGCTGGCCGCACTGCGAATGGGCCTGGGGGGCGACGCGGCAGCGGGCTTGCTGCCCGCTGCGCAGCAAGGACTGTGGCTGACCGGGATCTCCAGCCTCTCGGGCGCAGGTCTGAACGACGTCGGCCGGATAGTGCGGCAGTTGCTGCGTAGTGGAGGACCGTTGGGCTGGGGCGTCACGTTGAATCTGGTACTGCTGGTCGTGATCGGCCTGCTGTATTGGAGCTGGCTGGCCAGTTGGTGGGCTCGCCGCCAGCACCGTCAGTTCAGTTTAGCAGAAAAGCAAATAAAGAGATAAAGAAAAGGAGAAAAACAGATATGGATCACATAAAAGTTCTGAAGCGAGCCTGGGAGATCATCTGGCGCTACCGGGTGCTGTGGGTCTTTGGCATCATCGTCGCGCTGACCACAGGCGGGGGAGCTCAGTACAGTTCCAGAGGTCAAGACTTTGCGCCGAGCAGACAGCTCCACATAGAAGAGATTCCACCAGAGGTAGTGAACACACTGATCGCCATTGGCATCGGGCTGGCCTGCGTGATCGTCATTCTGATCGTCGCGTCAGCGGTGGCGCGCTACGTGGCAGAGACGGCGCTGATACGAATGGTGGACGACTACGAGGAGACGGGGGAGCAGCGCAGCGTGCGCCAGGGGTTCCGGATGGGCTGGTCGCGTACCGCATTTCGGCTCTTCCTGATCAAGCTGCTGATCGGCCTGCCAACGGCCTTGGTGTTCATCCTGCTGTTCGCGCTGGCGGCCGCCCCGCTGCTGCTGTGGGCGACCAAAAGCACAGTTGCTGGGGTGATCGGCACGGTGGCCGCAATTGGTCTGTTCTTCCTGATCCTCTTCCTGGTCATCGTCGTCACCACGGTGCTTTCACTGCTGAGAAAGTTCTTCTGGCGGGCATGCGCACTGGAAGAGCTAGGAGTGATCGAATCAATCCGCCGCGGCTTCGATGTCGTGAGGCAGCACCTGAAGGACGTGGGGATCATGTGGCTGATCATGATTGGCGTGCAAATCGGCTGGGCGATCGCCATGATTGTCATGACGATCATGCTGCTCCCCGCCATCATCCTGCTGATCATCGTGGCAGCAGTGCTGGGAGGATTACCGGGGCTCCTGGTGTTCGGGCTGACCAGCCTGTTCTTCGATGGAGTGGTGCCGTGGATTCTGGCAGCCATGGTAGGCATCCCAATCTTTGCCCTGATAGTGGCCGTGCCGTGGCTGTTCCTGGGTGGGCTGATGGAGGTGTTCAAGTCCAGCGTGTGGACGCTGACCTATCGGGAACTGCGCGCCCTGGAGAGCCTGGAAACACAGCCGGAACAGTTGCCCCAGTTGGACACACCAGACTTGGAGTAGCACTGACGGCGAACCATAACAGTGAAGGCCGCACAACAAAGACGGCCCCCAGAGTGGGGGCCGTCTTGTCGTTCTACAGAACCGTCCATCAGCGGGCCTCCCGCCGGGCTTTCAGTATCCTCGGTGCACCAACGATCTGTGAGTGAGTTTTTCGCTTCTGGGGGAGAGATATGATTATAATAAATAATGCTACAGAGAAAAGGGCCAATCTCAAATTGGCCCTCGATTCTTGTATGGCAATACAATACGGGCGGTTAGGCTGAAGACTTGTCTATTGTGCTTAGTAGTCCCAGGACCCTCGTCCGCCCCGTCGTCCGCCGCCTCCCCGATCAGAGCGGGGCCGCTGGGGACGGGCTTCAGCGACGTTGATCTGGCGGTCATCGAGGGTGGTGCCATTGAGCTGGCTGATGGCTGCCTGTGCCTCCTCTTCCGTCGCCATCTCCACAAAGCCGAACCCTTTTGGCCGACCACTCATGCGGTCGGTGATGATGTTTACCGATTCGACTTCGCCGACGCCTGCGAACAGGGCGCGCAGCGCGTCCTCGGTCGTGTCGTAGCTCATATTGCCAACGTACAACTTCTTGACCATGACTGGCCTCCTTTCAAGATGGGAGTCATCTCCCGGTAGGCCACAGGGTCCACCGGGAGATGATTCGGTTGGTAAACGGATACCAACGGGACCTACAGGGCAACTACCTGAGCTGCCCGCAAGCCTTTGGGATCATGCTCGACGGTAAATTCGACGCGCTGACCCTCTTCGAGGTTACGGAAGCCCTCGGCCTGGATTGCGCTGTGATGAACAAAAACATCGTCGCCATCCTCGCGCGAGATAAAGCCGTAGCCTTTGGAGCCGTTGAACCATTTTACAGTTCCAGTCACTCGTTCGTTCACGGTCAGATACTCCTTTCTCTAAGATTATAGGCCGGAAAGGTTCACTGGCCGATACAAGCAAGTCGCCTGGGCTCGATATAAGCCCAGGCGACGGGAACACAGTGACCGGTTCATGAACTTACTTCGTCCTACGCT
>JBGVTF010000363.1:0-2742 GCA_041862415.1 Anaerolineae bacterium
GCCGTGTCGGCCGATTGGCTCATCTCCACGTCAGGCTCCAGTTCGCTCTCACCCAGGACGAAAGTGATGGGCTCTTTGGTCAGGTCTACAGTAGCCTGCCCATCGGGCTCGGTGAAAATGAATCGGATGATCAGATTGCCTTGCAGAAGCTTTTCAGCGATGGCCTCTTCATCTCTCATCCGGGTGAAGAGAGCTCCCAGCACCTCGTAGAGATGGTCCGTATCCCGAAAGTAGCTCACGGTACTTCCCTCTTCCCTAAACTCTGCCTACCTCTATTTTAGCACTATCTGAGGAGCTTGGCAATACCTGCCGTGCTTTCTCCCCAATATCTCCCACCTTTTGGGCAAAGCGGTTTTCAGAAAGTATGCGTTCAAGGGGTAGCGTCGGCTGAGTGCCCTGGAGCCCTTCGACACGCTCAGGATAAACTCCGCGGAAGGGTGTATCGAAGCCAAGCGGCTCTTGGAAGCCAGTTCGTGCTTGCAGAAGCCGCTTGGTTTCGATGACTTTTGAAAAACGTCGTGCTGTGGGATAGACCTCCACCACGAAGCACCGGAGTCCCGAACTTGTTCGGGTTGTTCCCACGACGGTGTCAATTTGCAGACGGGAAGGCCCCCAACAAGTTGGGGATTCCCACTGGAGAGGCGTTTTTCACCGGAATCTTCGATATGCTTCTCCGCTGGCGCTCCGAAGCTACTCAACCGGCGCTCACGGAACGATGGGCCGAACGGTTACTTCAGAAAAACCCCCTTCGCGGCCGTGGTATCTCCCCCAGCACCGTTATGCCCATCGCTTCCAGCTCAGCCTGGTCCCGCACGGTGTCATCCAGGTAATCCAACAGGAAGGCCAGGGCTACCCCGGCCAGGAGGGCCAGGAAGAGACGGATGGGCAGGTCGAGTCTCTCCCTCAAGCTTTGGCCTACTGCCATTGGAGGCGACTTGTCAATGACGTACACCGTCGCCCCTGCGGACCCCAATTGGGCGAAATACTTGCTGCTTTTCTCCCGCAGGGCTTCTTCGACGGCGTCGGAGATGGCCTGAAGTTGCCCTGGATCACCCCAGGTGATGCGCACGGTCAGGATGCGGTGCTGTTTCTCGGCCACCGTCGAACCCTGGATAGCCCCCGCCGACACGATAACATCTTCCTGTTTCTCAGCCAGGATAGCACTGACGTCCTCAGCAAAAGCCTGGCTCTTGACCACTTCGCTGAAATCGTCGGCAATGTACTCGGAGGTCAACCAGGTGTAGTAGCGGTCGTAGGTGTAGTAGTTGCCTGTCCTTGATTCGGGAGGCACCCCGACGGTGAAACGCAAGGTGGCTTGATAGAGAGGGGCTGGTTTGGCGCGCAGGGCCAGGCTCCCAATCAGGACAACGACCAGCAATACAACAATGATCCAAACCCGTTTCCAGACGATGTACCAATATTGGCGAAGTTCCATTCACCACCCCCACTTTGGAGTTAGAACTTGTTCGCTGGCGGAGTAGCAGAACTTGTTCTGCGCTAGCCAAGCGCGAAACCTGTACCGCAACAGTGGTGCAAGTTTCGCTACTCCGGAAGAAGATTTCTATGGCCCCGAGTTACGCGTTACGTGACTCGCCCCATTTCTCTTCGATGAACTGCCTCAACTGCTGCTTGAAAACCGCTGTGTCGAACCGCTCAGCGTGCTCCCTGATGACTGCCGGGTCATAACGAGTGTCGTCAAAGCTCCTGACGGCCTCGGCCAGGGCTTGCGGCGACTGCTCGTGGAAGAAGGTCCCCGTCACGCCCTCGACCACCGTGTCCAGAGCGCCACCCCCGGCAAAGGCGATGACCGGCCGCCCGGCGGCCTGGGCCTCCACCGGGGCGATGCCGAAATCTTCCAGGCCAGGGAAGACAAAGGCCCGGCAGCGAGCCAACCGTTGCCGCATCTCCTCGTCGGGAACACGACCCAGGAACTGGATATTGGGGCTGGCCATCGCTTGCAGACTGGCCCTGTCTCGCCCGTCGCCGACGATGACCAGCGGCAGGCCCAATTGGTTGAAAGCCTGCACTGCCAGGTCAATGCGCTTGTAGGGGATGAGCCGGGAGACGATCAGGAAGTAATCCTCGCCACCCTCGGCTGGGACGTAGCGGGTCGTGTCCACCGGCGGGTGAATGACGACGGCCTGGCGGCGGTAGAACTTTTGAATGCGCTGGCGCACGACCTGGGAGATGGCCACAAAGTGGTCCACCCGGTCGGCGGCCGCCTTGTCCCACAGGCGCAGGTAGTTCAGGAAGGGGGGCAAGGCCCGGCGGGCCAGCTTGCCCAACCCCTCTCGCTGGACGTAGCCGCTATAGTCCCACAGGAAGCGGGTGGGGGTCAGGCAGTAGCAGATGTGCAGCGTCTCCGGTGCGGTCATCACCCCGTGGCAGAAGGCGCTCTTGTTGCTGATGACCAGGTCGTAGCCCCTCAGGTCGAACTGTTCAAAGGCCAGGGGGTAAAGGGGCAAGAAGGGCTGGTGGTGCTTCTTGACCAGGGGCAGCCTGTCCATGAAGGACGTGCGGATGTCCCAGGAGCGGTAGGCTTCAGGCATGGCCTGCGGCCGGTAGATAGAGGTATAGATGGGAGCCTGGGGATACATCTCCACCAGGGCTTCCAACACGCTCTCCGCGCCCCCTCTTTGGTTGAGCCAATCGTGCACGATGGCTACTTTCAACTGAGCTTATCCCTCCCCTGAGGCCTGCGCAGCAGGCTTCGTCGTGAGCGCCCCTCGGCCTGAGCTCGGG
>JBGVTF010000364.1:0-15601 GCA_041862415.1 Anaerolineae bacterium
TAAAAGGATCTTTGGTTCCAAACATCACCATTTTTGATTCTAACGGTAACTTTGACAAGGAAAAGACAAAATGGCACATGCGATGGATGTTTGAAAAAGGTCTGGATGGCCTCTTTCTGACCGGTTCATACGGATCAGGCCCCCTGATGACCAACGAGGAACGCATTGGGGTGTTCAAAGCAGCAAAAGAAGTCGCATCCGAGTTTGAGGGCAGGATTTTACTTCCGCATGTCGGTTGCATTGATACAAAGTCCACCGTAGAACTTGCGAAAGCTGCCGACGAAATCGGAGTAGATGGAATTAGCGCCGTACCTCCTTTTTACTACAAGCACAGTGAAGATCTGATTATTAGATACTACAAGGAAATCATAGAAAGCGTTAACACCCCGGTGTACGCGTATAATAATCCAGCAACCTCAAGATTCACTTTTACGCTCGGCACGATTCAAAAGCTTCAGGAGATAGGACTGGCTGGTCTGAAGGATAGCCCACTGGACGTCGGTTTCGTAAGTACAGTGTACTATGATGCCAAACTCAACAAGAGGGATTTTGAAATCATCCTGGGGACTTCGAAGGGCTGGCTGCCTTTCTACTATATGGGCATTCAAGCAGCGATTGCCGGCATGAATAATTGGGCACCAGAAATCATGACCGCCATGATGAAATGGACCTTCGAGGGGGATCGAGACAAGTCAGAGAAAGCTTACACAGTCATGATGGATTTAAGCAAGAAAATGCATTTCACCGACAGCACGATTGCTTCCCATATGGGACTGTATGCCAGAGGTTTTAACGCCGGCTTTCCGAGAAGACCCATGATCCTGCCTGCATTTGATGACCTAAAATATAGGGAAATAAGAAGCTTCTTGAAGAAAGGCTTCGACGAATTAGGAATAGAGATGGAAATGGGAGATGATAAGACCATAGAATAGACGACTCAAATCTCATAGGGAACTTTAGAAGAGGAGGAGGAACCATGAAAAAGCTGATCAACAAGCCCGTTGACTTTGTACGTGAGAGCCTGGAAGGCATGGCGGCTGCCCACGGCGATCAGATCAAGGTGAACTTTGACCCCATTTTCGTCTACCGTGCCGATGCTCCGGTGAAGGACAAGGTCGCCGTGATCTCCGGCGGGGGCAGCGGCCACGAGCCGACGCATGTCGGTTTTGTGGGCCAAGGCATGCTCGACGCAGCTTGTCCCGGGGATGTCTTTGTCTCGCCAACCACCGAGCAGATCATCGAAGCAATCAGGACGGTCCATGGCGGGGCCGGCGTGCTCAACATCGTCAAGTGCTATTGGGACGACATGGACGTCTTCGCGGAGGCGGCCGAGTTGGCCCATGCCGAGGGTATCCCCGCCGCCAACATCCTGATTGACGACGATGTGGCGGTAAGTGAGAGCGTCTACAGTCACGGTCGCCGCGGCACAGGCACCACCGTGCTGGCCGAGAAGATTTGCGGCGCGGCTGCCGAACAAGGCTACGACCTGCCCAGGCTGGCTGACGTGTGCCGCCGGGTTAACCTCAACGGCCGAAGCATGGGAATGGCCTTCACCCCCTGCGTCATTCCTGCCAAAGGCACACTCTTCGAGCTGGGCGAGAACGAGATGGAGCTCGGCATCGGTATTCACGGCGAGCCCGGCCGGGAACGGATGTCGTTGAAAACAGGCGATGAGATCGTCGAAATGCTGGCGCTCGAGATCATCAGCGATCCTGCCTACGAACGAACCGTTCGAGAATGGGACAACAAGAAAGGCGAATGGGGGGATGTCCACTTGGTGGATCCGCCTTTACAGCCTGGCGAACATGTTCTGGCGTTCGTGAACGGCATGGGAGGAACCCCCGTTCCAGAACTCTACGTCGCCTACCGCAAGCTGGTGGAGGTCTGCCAGAAGAAGGGCCTCACGGTCGTGCGCAACCTGATTGGCACCTACATTACCGCAATTGAGATGCAGGGAATGTCTATCACCCTGCTCAGGATGGACGATGAGATGCTCAGGCTTTGGGATGCTCCCGTGAACACCCCCAGGTTGCGCTGGGGTGCCTAAGGGCCCCAGAGAGCGAGTGAATGATCCTCATGTGTGCTCAACTGAGTAACGCCTAGCACTAACAGAGAAGACAACGAGAAGTCGTATAATCAGGGTAAGAGTCTTTGTACTGAGAGGCCCAATCAGGCGCGGAACAGCTACTGGTTTACCTCAAGGCGACCTGCGACTCCACGGGAAACCGGGTAATTGCTCTAAACCCGGTTTTCTGCAAGTGCCTGCAATGCGGCCCACGCATGTGAACCATCCCCTCCAGGTCGAATTTTCTCTTGACAAATAGCTGGGAGTGTGCTATAATATAATCAGAAAGTGAGACTATAGTTCTATAGAATGAAACAAAGGACTAGCCAATCCTCTCAGCGCGACTACTCAATCAAGGCCCTACAGCGAGGTATGAAGGTACTCGATGCCCTGCTCGACGCCCGTGCCCCACTCAGCCTGGAACAAATCTGTGCTCATACTGGGCTGCCCAAGTCAACAGCCTTTCGAATCATTGTCAATTTACTTCAGGGGCAATATCTAGTTGAGACAGAGGAAGGCTACTGGCTGGGGCTGAAAATGCTGCGCTTTGGCGCCCTGGTCGAAGAGAAATTAGACCTGGTGCAGCAAGCGCGCCCCTTCCTCATACAGTTGCGGGATCAAGTTAATGAAACCATCCACTTGGCTGTCCTTGACGACGACTTAAGGGTGGTCTATCTGGAAAAGCTGTCTACGCAACAGGCCGTTGGACTGATGATGTCGCAGATCGGAATTACCGCTCCTATGTACTGCACTGCTTTGGGTAAGGCGATGGCGGCGTTCCGATCTGAGGATGAGATTCGTGATTGGATTCGCACGCATGGCCTAAGACCCGTTACCGACGCCACGATTATTGATGAAGAGGCTTTCCTACGGGAGTTGCGTGAAATCCGCTCTCGGGGTTACGCTGTAGATAATGGCGAATTCGAGGTCACTGTCCGATGTGTTGCTGCACCAATCCGAGATAGAACCGGCACAGTTATCGCCGCCGTCAGCATTTCCGGCCCAGACACCCGCATGCCTGTGCCCCTGATCGGCAGTTCTATGGCGATGCAGGTTGTCAAAACTGCGTCGCATATCTCACAGGCTATCGGTTACTTGGACGAACCGGCAGAATCATTCTCCTCAGCAGCTCAACTGGAAAGGTCCGGGGTGTGACGTATCTCCTATACGTAGAACCTTCATCAGCATCTTACTCCCGAAAAGCGGTTTTTTGCCGGTGATTGACCGTAAAATGCCGGGAAAATGCCTCGCCGACCGGAATCGACTTTTTCACCGAACCAGGAGAATGCATGATGGAATACCGCTTCATGGGAAGAACCGGGCTAAGAGTTTCGGAACTCTGTCTGGGGACGCAGACCTTCGGCTGGGGTGCCGACGAAGCCACGGCTCACACTTTGGCTGACCGTTTTGTCGAAGCCAGGGGCAACTTCTTCGACACTTCCAACATCTACAATGAAGGCCAGTCGGAGATTATGCTAGGCAACTGGCTCAAAAGCCGCGGCAACCGTTCTCAGTTCGTTATTGCTACCAAGGTCTTCTTCCCAACCGGAGAAGGCCCCAACGACACCGGCTTGTCGCGAAAGCACATCTTCGACCAGATCGATGTCAGCCTCCGCCGCTTGCAGACCGAATACGTAGATCTATATCAGATGCATTGCTGGGACGCCTCTACGCGCTTAGAGGAGACGTTGCGAGCGTTGGATGACTTGGTGCGCGCTGGAAAGGCACGCTACATCGGAGCATCGAACTACACCGCCTCCCAACTGACCCGAGCGACAATGCTCAGCGAGATGCACGGCTGGGCTGGCTTCGATTGCTTGCAACCGGAGTATAGCCTGTTGGTGCGCAGCACGGAGTGGGAACTGTTGCCCCTTTGTCGCTCCGAGGGAATAGGAGTGATCTGCTGGTCGCCCCTGGCAGGGGGCTGGCTGACTGGCAAGTACCGACACGGCCAGCCGCCCCCGCCTGACAGCCGCGTGGGCCGAGCGGATCGCTGGGATGATCTGCCGGAACAGCGCGAGAGCGAGCGTACCTGGCGGATAATAGATGCCTTAATCGAGATCAGCGAGGCACGAGGCAAAACGCCAGCCCAGGTAGCTCTTAACTGGCTGCTGCAGCAGCCCGGCGTCACCGCACCCATCTTAGGCGCTCGCACGCTGGCACAACTGGAAGAGAACTTGGGCAGTGTGGGCTGGGCGCTTTCCGCCGACGAGATGGCCAAACTCAGCGCCGCCAGCGAAATCCCACTCCCCTCCCCCTACAACTTTATCGCCAGATACACGCGGAAACGAGATGGAGATTGATGTACCGCAAGCATACGCGGGGCCCTTGGCTATCGTTCAGTCCGAAGGCCCCACGTACCAATAAGGACTGACGATGAAGAACTACATCCTCGCCCATGACCTGGGTACGACTGGCAACAAAGCCACACTTTACGATCAAGAGGGCGCTCTGGTGAGCAACGCCTTTTATGCTTACGACACCGAGTATGCCCAAACCAGTTGGGCTGAACAAGATCCAGAGGATTGGTGGCAAGCCGTCTGCGCTTCGACCCATAAACTGCTAGGGCAAACTAAGGTTCGGGCCGACGAAGTCGCCTGTATTGTCTTCAGCGGGCAAATGATGGGCTGCGTCCCGCTGGACAAGGAGGCCAGGCCGCTCCGCAAAGCGATTATTTGGGCTGACCAACGTTCGGTGGAACAGGAACGTTGGGTGGGTGAGCGCATTTCTCCAAAAGAGGTTTATCGCATCACCGGACACCGTCTCAGTGCCTCGTACTCGCTAGGCAAAATACTCTGGCTACGCGATCATCAACCCGATATCTATCAAGCGGCCTACAAGTTTGTTCACGCCAAGGACGCCATCGTGGCCCGGCTGACAGGCGTCTTCGTCACCGACCCCTCAGATGCGTCGGGCATGAATCTGTACGATCTGGCGGGTGGCGCGTGGTCCGAGCGCATCATCGAGGCCACCGAACTGGACCCAGCTCAACTGCCCGAATTGCGCCAATCAGTTGATATGGTGGGCGAAGTACTACCTGAGGTTGCGGACGAAGTCGGCGTGGCGACCGGGACACCGGTTGTCATCGGGGGTGGAGACGGTGCGTGCGCTGCGGCCGGTGCAGGGGTGGTGAGTGAGGGCACCGCATACAACTACATTGGCGCATCTTCCTGGATAGCGTTGGCGACTGAGAAGCCAATCTATGATCCTGATCACAAGACCTTCACCTTCGGGCACGTGGTGCCCGGTATGTTCATGCCCACTGGGACTATGCAGGCTGCAGGCGCTTCTTACCAATGGACCCGCGATCAGATATGCCCCGTCGAGGTACAGGCCGCTGAAACACTCCGAGTCAGCCCGTATAAATTGATGAACCTTGAGGCAGAGAACTCACCTATCGGAGCTAATGGACTCATCTTCTTGCCTTATCTTTTAGGCGAGCGCAGTCCGCGCTGGAACCCGCGTGCGCGTGGAGCGTTCCTTGGGTTAACCATCCGGCACACGCGGGCGGATATGATACGTGCCGTATTAGAAGGGGTCACGATGAACTTGCGCGTGATTCTTGATGCTTTCAAGTCGCAGGGCGCTCAGATTGAAGCCATGCGCCTCATCGGGGGTGGCGCCAGTGGGCGCTTCTGGAACCAGATGATGGCGAACGTGTATGGCATGCCGGTGCACCGACTGTCCATCCTCGAAGAGGCGACCTCGATGGGGGCGGCGCTGACTGGTGGCGTTGGTGTGGGCTTGTACCCCAATTTTTCGATGATTGAGACGATGAATCAGGTGAGTGAGATCATCGAGCCTGATCCGGTTGCCCAGGCAACCTATGAGGGGATTTACCCTATCTTCGAGGCCGCGTATCAAGCATTGGTGCCCGTTTATGACATGATTGCTGAGGCCACTTAAAGCTCCTGACTGTCACTGGATCGGTCGCAGTCCTAGAGACCCGGCTCACCGATGACTCGGGAAGCCATGTCTGTGGTGCGTCAGGTGCGAGGATAGTGAAGGTTTGATACCAGTACTCAGGCGTGGGATCGCAGAAGCATAATGGCCGCTACAGCCCAGAGGTTGAGTTAGAAAGGAGGTGATCATTTCGCGATTTCTTCTATCTACAACTTCTGTTGTTGATACGAGAATTTTGCTGAGCCAGATTTTGCAAAATTCACAAAACGAAAGGAGGAAAGGAACAATGTCTGGCAATTTGCGTTGGCTACGAATCGTGGGTACTATTGTCGTGCTAGCGATGGTATTGGCAGCTTGTGGCCCGAAGCCAGCACCAACGGAAGCACCTGCTCCGCCTACCGAAGCCCCGCCTACCGAAGCCCCGCCGGAAGCACGACCGTTTGAGGGGCAAAAGGTGGTGGTCGTCACCCAAACAGGATATTCGATTGGGGGGCCGGTCGAAGACTTTGCTCCAGAATGGGAAGAGATGACCGGAGGGGACGTCGAACTGCAACAATTTGCCTTTGGCGAGATGTTCGAGAAGATGATCACCTCCTTTGAAACCGGAGCAATTGACTACGATATGCTCATCTTCCCGGCGGACTGGGCCGGTGACTTTATGGCGCCCGGCTACCTGGAGCCCGTTCCGCAGGCAATCCTGGACGGGATAGAACCAGACGACATCATTCCGCTGTACGGGGAGCGGATCACGGCCTGGGGTGACACGGTCTACGCCCTGCCCTATGACGGCGATGCGCATATGTTGTACTACCGCAAGGACCTGGTGGCGCCAGACTCACCCTTTGCCGCCGAGTTTGAAGCGGAGTATGGCTATCCGTTGGATGAGCCGGTGACCTGGTCACAATACTACGACATTGCTGAATTCTTCAACGGACGCGATGTCGAGACGGCTGGCCAAACCGCCCCCATCTATGGGGTGGCCGAAGCACAGCGGCGCAACGCGCAGGCCTACTGGGTGTTCCTGTCCCACGCGGCTGGCTATGGCAAGGTGCCGGGTAACCCCTGCTTCTTCTTTAGCTGCGACGATATGACCCCCCAGGTGAACAACCCGGGCTGGGTGCAAGCCCTGGAGGACTACATCAAGTCCCGGGACCTGGGTGCGCCGGAGCAGTTGCAGTGGGACGTGGCCGATACCCGGATCCAGTTCCCGGCCGGTGTGTCGGTGCTCAACATCGACTGGGGCGATGTCGGACCCATCTCCTACAATCCCGATGCTTCCGTCATCGTTGGCGATACCGGCTTTGCGGTCTTGCCCGGCGCCGACCGCTATTGGGACTATGAGAAAGGCGAATGGGTCGAGGAGACCAACGTAGCGCCCTTCATCGCCTTTGGCGGCTGGATCATCGGGGTGGCCGCCGACAGCGACGTGAAAGATGCGGCCCTGGACTTTGCGGCCTTTATGGCCCGGCCTGAAATGGTCCAGCAACTGGCGGTGATGCCCGATACGGGGATCAACCCGTCGCGCTTCAGCCAGTTTGAGAATCTGGACCTGTGGGTCGATGCAGGTTTCGACCCAGAAGGGGCCCAGGATTACCTGGATGCGGTGCTCAACACCATCAATCATCCCAATGCCGTGCTCGACCTGCGCATCCGTGGTTCGGCGGAGTATCTGAACGTCTTGGACGTGGAAGTCAGCCGGGCCTTGGCGGGTGAGATCTCGGCGCAGGAGGCGATGGACAACGTGGCGGCTGGCTGGGATGAGATCACCGACCGGCTCGGACGGGAGGGCCAGCTAGAACAGTATCGCAGTGCTGTCGGGTTCTCTGGCCAATAAGCCTCAACGCATCTGAGGTACTGCGTTTTCAGGTGTTGCGTCACCGCATCCCGGTGGCGCAACACCTCATCATCTTAAGAACGAGCTCATCTGCATTTAGTCAATTAGGAGCAAAGAAAGGCTATGGCAGGAACTCAAGCCCAATCTCCCGATGGTAACACTGGCTACAGGGCGCACGAGAGGATTATCAAACGCGTCTTTCTAACACCCGCTGTAGCCATCTTACTCGCCCTTTCGATCTTTCCGCTATTCTGGTCCTTGAGCATTAGCTTTACGGATATCCAGCGTGGTGGAGGCGGTGCGGCGGATACGGCCACCGTCGAAGGCGAAGCCGAAACGCGGGCAGGCTTTTTAGGCCTTGGTTTTAACCTTACCTTTCGCAATTACGCCCGCCTGGCGCGTGACGAGCGCTTACATACGGCGGCTGGAAACACGCTGACCTATGTCATTGTTGGCGTTATTGTGCAATACATCGTCGGATTTGGCCTGGCGCTGGTTCTAAACCAGCGCTTCTTTGGACGGAATATTGTGAGAATTATCTTTCTGATGCCAATGATGATGACGCCTGTTGCGGCAGCCTATACGGGCCGGATGATGTTCGATACCCGCGTCTCCCCGCAGGCGCAGTTGCAGCAGAAACTATCGTCTCTGCTGAATACGCACATCTCGATACCGTGGTTGGCTGACCGCACCTGGGCGCCGGTCGCCATTGTATTGATTGATAGCTGGCAGTGGATTCCTTTTATGACCCTCATTTTGCTGGCGGGCATGCAGAGCATCCCGGAAGAAATCTACGAGGCTGCCCGTGTCGATGGTGCCTCATCTTTTCAGATTTTACGAAAAATCACCTTTCCAATCCTGTTGCCAATTTCTGTCACTGTCATCCTGATTCGGGGATTAGAAATCTTCAAAATCATTGATGTTATTGTGGTCACCACGGGCGGCGGTCCTGGTTCGGCGACGGAGTCACTGACCATGTATATCTTTGATACCGCCTTAACCTTCGGTAACTTTGGTTACGCCGCCGCGATTTCGTATGTGCTCCTGGTGCTGGTGGTGATATTTGCCACCCTCTTCCTGTATCTGGCGCGCCGGGTTACACCAAGAAGCACGAGCTAAAGGTAGGTGACAATAATGAAACGCCAAACCTGGACGCGGAAACTATTCTTGTTTGCGATTGTAATTTTTTGGTGTGTTATCTGCTTGTTCCCTTTCTACTGGCTCTTTACCACTTCATTGAAAAAACGCCTGCACGTCAGTCGCGGTCCGCGTTACATACCCTATGTAGACTATGAGCCAACCGGTGAACATTGGGAGTATTTGTTCGACGAGCAACGTGAAACCCTCTTCCGTCACTTCCGTAACAGCTTGATCGCGGCGTCGGGGAGCACGCTGCTGGCAGTTGTCATTGGTGCCATGGCGGGCTATGGCCTGGCGCGATACGCCTATCATTGGCGGGCATTGGGATGGCGGAATGATAACATTGCCTTTTGGATCATCTCACAACGCTTTTTGCCTCCAGCCTTATTTGTCGTGCCCTTTTTAATGTTGTATGCCAGGATTAATTTGGTTGACACCCACCTGGGCCTGATTCTGGCCTATACCATGTTTAATGTCCCATTTGCTGTGTGGATTATGCGTGACTTCTTTGAGAACCTGCCCCGGGATCTTGAGGATAGTGCTCTGGTCGACGGGGCCACCCATTGGCAGGCTTTCGTGCGCATTGTGCTGCCGCTGAGCGCACCGGGCCTGGTGTCCGTCGCCATCTTGTCGTTTATTTTCGCCTGGAATGAGTTTTTGTATGCCTTGATGTTGACCAACTTTGATGCCATCACCATTCCGGTTCTGATTGCCGGTCAAAGCAATACCCGGGGTATTCAGTGGTGGTTTATTTCGGCCCTAACGCTGGCCGCGGTGACACCGGTGATCCTGATCGGGCTCTTCCTGGAGCGCTACATCACCAGAGGTCTGACAGCCGGGGCACTTAGGGGTTAATGGGCCTTAGCTCTAACACCGGCAACGGTCGGCAGAGTGGGGACGCGCTCGTGAAGAGAGAGTAAGACCACGGATCAGGAGAATGAGGAGTGGTCGGTAGAAAGGAGGGATGCCTGGCGAATCAACTGTAATTTTCTTGGTTGACAAGGACGTAACACTAATTCCACTTTCAAAAAGACTAAGGAGGAAATTCAATGAGCAAGAAGTTACTGAATCTGTTGTTGGTCGTCATGATGCTGGCGGTTTTTGTGCCAACGACGTTGGCAGCCCCGCCAGCGCAGGAGGAAGGTCAGGACTATGTGGTCGTGGCCGATGATTGGTTGAGCAAGCTGGCCGACAAGTACCTGGGTAACACCATGGCCTACCCGGCCATCGTCGAGTTCACCAACCAGAAGCACGCTGAAGACGCCAGCTACGCCGAAATCACGGACCCTGACCTGATTGAGGTAGGCTGGAAGATCTACATCCCCAGCGCCGAAGAGGCAGCAGCGCTAGCCCCCGCAGCACCACCGGCAGCCGCTGTAACCCTGGTATTCGGCGACTGGCACCTGACCGAACCACACTGGGAAGCGGCGCTCATCGAAGCGTTCGAGATCTTCGAGGCCGAGTACCCCAATATTGACATCGAGTTAGACTACGTCTCCTACGCCGATAAGGAGACCAAATACACCACCGAGATCGAGGCCGGCGTGGGCCCGGACGTCTTCCACTTGCACGGCTACTCGCTGAAGTCCTTCATTGAGAAGGGCTATCTCTACGACATCACCCCCTTCATCGAGGCCGAGGAAGGCGTCTATGGCGGTGACTTCCTGACCCCCTGGTACCCTCAGACGCTGGAGTTGATGCATGACGAGGGCACATACTACGCCATGCCTGGTGACTTCATGTCCATGATCCTGTTCTACAACAAGAACCTCTTCGAGGAAGCGGGCCTGGATCCCAACAAACCTCCCAGCACCTGGGATGAGTTCGTGGAGTATGCAAAAAAGCTCACCCGGGACCGGGACGGCGATGGTCAGATAGACACCTGGGGGTTTGGGACGATCGGGGCGATCGATCCTGGGTTCGAGTTGCGTGTCACCCCCATCCTCTTCAGCCACGGCGGGGACTATCTGACCCCGGACAACAAGTGCTCCGCTCTCAACACCCCCGAAGCCAAGGAAGCCTTCAAGTTCTTCGTCGAACTGGTCACCGTACATGAGGTGGTCCCGCCTGGGGTTACGGCCCAGAACCCGGGAACGGTGAGAGAGCAGATGGCCAACGAGCAGATTGCCATGCTGTTGGGCTCAGGCTGGACGCCACCGATCGTTGACGGCGTAAACCCAGACCTCAACGCCCTGGAGGTCCTGGAGGCCGCTCCGGTGCCGGTGAAGGCAGGCTTGGAGCCCGAATTCAGCACCACCGCCTGGATCAGCGCCTGGATGATCAATCGCAACACCAAGCATCCCGAAGAGGCCTGGGAGCTGGTTAAATTCATCACCAGCAAGACGATGGAGGAGAAGTGGTTTGACGATGCCAACGTCCTCTCCTCCAGACGGGACGTCTCCGGAGGACTTGAGGCTCAGGGAGTCGAGGGCTACGACACGCTACTGGGAGACAAGTTCGCCAAGGTGAACGCTGCGGAACTGGCGCACGCCAAGTTTGTGCCCCAGCTCAAGGAGTGGCCGCAGATCATCGAAGCCGTCAACACGGCTGCCCAGGAAGGTGTCACGGGCGCCAAGTCGCCAGAGCAGGCACTGGAAGACGCCTACGACCAGATCAACGAGATCTTGAGCGTCTATCGCGCCGCTGGCGAGACGTGCCCGGCCTTCTAAATTAGAGTGAGCAGGCGGAGGGCCGCCCGTGGGCGGCCCTCCGCCTGTATATTTATGGAGGCCAAATGATTATCATGAAAAGACGTCAAGCTCGTTTCTTTGCATTTAAGGCCCCATCCCGCCAGGAACTCGAGGGGTACGCATTTATCCTACCCAGCCTTTTGATGTTGCTACTCATCCTGGGGTTCCCCATGGCCATAGCGGTGCTGAACAGCTTTACCCCCCTTTGGTCCGAGGCCAAGACCTTCACCCTCGAAAACTATGTAAAGCTCGCCAGAGATGACCTGTTCTGGAACGCTCTATTGATCACCTTCTGCTTCGTCGGTAGCACCGTGTTGCTGCACCTTGTTGTAGGGCTGGCCGTTGCATTGGCCCTCAATGCGCAAATCAAGGCCAATCGCCTCTTTAGGGTGATCGCTATCCTGCCCTGGACGGTGCCGGACGTGATCTCTGGCCTCATGTGGCGCTTTATGTACAACCCCACCTCGGGGATCATTAACAGTCTGTTGCGCAGCAGTGGGGTGACTAAGAGCTACATTGAATGGCTGGCCCATCCCAAGTTGGCCCTGCCCAGCGTGATCCTCTCGGACGTGTGGCGCGGTTACCCCTTTGTGATGATCATTCTGCTGGCGGGATTGCAGGCAATCCCTCGGGAGCTTTATGAGGCAGCCCGGGTGGATGGTGCTTCAGCGCTTCAAGAATTCCGTCACATCACCATCCCCCTCCTCAGGAGAATGATCATCATTGCGGTGGCTTTGGACACCATCTGGCAATTCAGACGATTTGGCCTCGTTTACAATATGACTCTGGGGGGGCCCGGGCACATCACCGAAATCTTGTCTCTGTATGTCTATAAGCAGTATTTTAAGTATTTCAACTTTGAGTATGCCTCGGCTATGGCCGTAGTGCTGGCCATCATTATGCTGATCATCAGCTTCCCATACGTGCGCATGATGGTCCGGAGGGTGTGATGAAGAGAAAGATGCGAACCGGTGCCTTAATCGCTTACCTGTTCTTGGCCCTGGTCTGTCTATACAACATCATGCCCTTTGTCTGGATGGCATTCACCTCTTTGAAGACCGATCAGGAGGCTTACGCCATTCCACCCACATTTTGGCCTCAAGAGCCGACACTCGAGGCCTACGTCCAGGTGCTCTTGTGGACGAGATTTCCTCGCTATTTCCTGAATAGTACCACGATATCCCTGGGCACCGCTCTGCTATCCACGTTCATCGGGTCGCTGGCCGGTTACGGCTTCTCTCGTTTTATCTTCCGAGGACGCGCGACGTTGATCGGGATCATTCTAGCCAGTCAGATGCTTCCAGGAGTGCTGCTGGTAGGGCCATACTTCAAAATGCTGGCCAAGCTTGGCCTTTATAACACCTACCCGGGCCTGATCCTAGCCTTCACCACGATCACTTTGCCATTTAGTACCTGGATGCTCAAGGGCTTTATAGACACTGTGCCTGAGGAGTTGGACCAGGCGGCTTTGGTTGACGGTTGCACCCGGCTCGGCGCCTATTTTAGGGTGATACTGCCCGTGATTGCTCCTGGTATGGTAGCGACTATGATCTTTGCTTTCCTGCTGGCTTGGGGAGACCTGCTCTGGGTGTTGGTCCTGACCAGCGGCGAAGACATGGCCACGGTCACACTCGGCCTCAGCCGTTTGGTTACCCAGTTTCGCATCATCTGGCCCCAACTGATGGCCGGTTCCGTGGTCGGGGCGTTGCCACCCGTCATACTGTACTTGTTCTTGCAGAATTATCTGGTCGAGGGTCTGACGGCTGGAGCGGTTAAGGAATGAGGAGGTTGAGGAAATGAAATTCGAGGGCAAAGTAGCTCTGGTAACTGGCGCTGCCCGGGGTATTGGAGAAGCCATCGCGCTGAAACTGGCCCTAGAAGGGGCGGATGTGATTGTTGCCGATGTAGACCTGGAAGGTGCCCAGCGGGTAGCGCGAGAGATCGAAGGATTGGGGCGCAAGGCCAAGGCTATCCAGGCCGATGTCTCCCAACGCCAAGCGGTACAGCGGCTGGTCAGCGAAACGCTCTCCGTCTTCGGTAAGATTGACATCCTGGTGAATAACGCCGGGATTATCCGGCGGGGGACTTTTCTCGAGCACGACCCGCAGGACTGGGAGAAGGTCCTCAGCGTCAACCTGGGCGGGACGTTCAACTGTGCCAAAGAGGTCGTTCCTCTGATGATCAAGCAAGGAGAGGGAAAGATCATCAACATCTCCTCCGTGGTGGGCAAGATGGGCGACATCGCCTCTGCTCCGTCTTATGGGACCTCCAAGGGAGCTATCAATACCTTCACCAAGTCTCTGGCGCGAGAGCTTGCTCCGTATGGGATCAACGTGAACGCCGTGGCCCCACACGCCATCGAGACGGACATGAGCCGAGAGTGGTCGGAGGAAAAGCGCCGCCAGATTGTGGAGGCTATCCCCTTAAAGAGGCTAGGAAAACCAGAAGAAGTGGCCGAGGCGGTGGCGTTTCTCGCCTCGGACGGTGCAGGCTTTATCACAGGTCAGATCCTCGACGTCAACGGCGGCTACTTGATGGATTGACACGGAGGTTATGCTCTATGAACTTGGATAGAGCGTTCGATTTCACCGGGAAGGTGGCGGTGATCACAGGCGGAGGGGGCGTGCTGTGCAGTGTGCTGGCCCGTGCTCTAGCACAGTGTGGGGCCAGTGTGGCCGTGGTTGACATCAACCTGCCCGCTGCTGAGAAAGTATCTGATGAGATCCGCTCTCAAGGAGGCCAGGCCACTGCAATTCAGGCTGATGTGCTGGACAAAGAGTCTTTGTCGGCCGCGGCTCAACAAGTCACCGAGGCTTTTGGACACATTGATATCCTGATCAACGGCGCTGGCGGCAATAAGAAGGAGGCCACCACCAGTGACGAACTGTCCTTCTTCGACCTGCCTGCCGATGCCATCCGCTGGGTTTTCGATCTCAACTTTATAGGCACGTTGCTTCCCAGTCAGATCTTTGGTCGTTACATGGTCGAACAGGGTAGCGGCTGCATCATCAACATTTCCTCGATGGCCGCCTTTCGTCCGCTGACCAGGACTGTGGCCTACTCTCCAGCCAAAGCCGCCGTAAGCAACTTTACCCAGTGGCTGGCTGTGCATATCTCTCAGAACTACTCCGACAGGATCCGTGTCAACGCCATCGCCCCCGGTTTCTTTTTGACCGAGCAGAACCGGTTCTTGCTGGTGGATGAACATACCGGCGAGTTGACTGAGCGTGGGCAGGCAATCATTGATCACACGCCTATGGGCCGCTTTGGTGATCCCGGAGACTTGATCGGTGCAGTATTGTGGCTGTTATCGGATGGAGCCAGTTTCGTGCACGGGACGGTGATCCCCATAGATGGCGGCTTCTCCGCTTTCAGCGGTGTCTGAGACTGGAAATCATCAGGAGTTACCCATGGGGACAGACTATGTGAGGCTCAAACGGGGGGCTCTCGAAACCTTTTGTCAACGAGTTTTCCAAAGCCTCAATCTCTCAGAAGACGACGCGAGGATGGCTGCGGCTGTGCTGGTGGCTGCTGATGCACGGGGCATCCCCTCCCACGGCGTGGCGCGCCTGCAGAGATACGTGAACGGGCTCAAGACAGGCTTGATGCTTCCGAATGCGCCGGTCGAGGTTCTGGTGGACACGCCGTCATCGCTCGTGCTACACGCGCACGGTGCGATGGGGGCTCCCGTCAGTGTCAAAGCGATGGAAAGCGTGATCAACAAAGCCAAGACCAACGGGGCGGCCTTTGGGTGTGTCCGGGATTCGAACCATTTTGGGATTGCAGGCTATTATGCCATGATGGCCCTGGACGAGGCTATGTTGGGCATCGCTATGACCAATACGGCCGCTTTGGGCGTGCCCACGTTTGGGCGTCAGGTCATGTATGGCACCAATCCCCTGGCCTTTGCAGCGCCGGCTGATGAGGAGCGGGCTTTTGTGCTGGACATGTCCACGACCGTCGTCACCA
>JBGVTF010000365.1:0-13386 GCA_041862415.1 Anaerolineae bacterium
CCTCTTACCGCGATTTCCTGGCCCTGGCCCACGGTGTCTCCAAACTCCAAGGCGGTGTGCTTTTGAATTTCGGCACGGCTGTTATGGGCCCGGAGGTCTTCCTCAAGGCGCTAGCCATGGCTCGCAACGTGGCCCATCAGGAAGGACGACGTATCAACCAGTTCACCACCGCCGTCTTTGACCTGCTGGACCTCGGCCCCGACTATCACCGCGAAGCGCCCAGGACTGACCCGCACTACTATTTCCGGCCTTACAAGACCATCCTGGTGCGCACGGTACAGGATGGCGGCGAGGGCTTTTACATCCGCGGTGACCACCGCGTCACGCTGACGAACCTGTATCGCCAGGTGCTCGCATTGTTAGGCAATGGGTGATGACTTGATTAGTGGGTTCAACCAGGCACGGCTCGACGAATTGCTGGCCCGATTCCCTCACCTCCACGTGCTGGTCGTGGGCGACTTTTTTCTGGACAAGTACCTGATCATTGACCGGCAACTCAGCGAGGTCTCGCTGGAGACTGGCCTAGAGGCCTACCAGGTGGTTGACATCCGCTGCAGCCCGGGCGCAGCCGGGACGGTCACCTCCAACCTGCGGGCCCTGGGCGTCCAGGTCACGGCGCTGGGGGTCATTGGCGACGATGGGCAAGGCTATGAGTTGAAGCGACGCCTGACAGAAAGGGGCGTGGACATCGAACCGCTGATCGAGCGGGCCGACCGCTTCACGCCCACTTATACCAAGCCCATGGTGCGGGAAAGTGACGGCCAGGAGCGCGAGATCCAGAGGCTGGACATCAAAAATCGATCCCCGCTGCCAGCGGAAGTGGAGGATTTGGTCATCGCCCGGTTGCGGGCCTTGGTGCCGCAGGTGGAGGGGGTGATTGTAGCCGATCAGGTGCAGGAGGCCAACTGTGGGCTGATTACCGACCGGGTGCGTGCAGAGATCGGGGAGTTGGCGCTGCGCTACCCCAGAGTGGTCTTTGCTGCCGACTCGCGGGCCCGGATCGGGCTGTTCCAGCATGTCATGGTCAAGCCCAACGCACGGGAAGCGATCCTGGCCGTGCAGCCGGGCTGGTCGGGAGAGATCAGGCTGGAATTGGCCAGGGAAAGCGGGGCTGAGCTCTTCCGCCGGAACCGCAAGCCGGTGTTCCTGACTGTCGGTGCCCAGGGTATCCTGTTGTTTACGGAAACGGGCTGCGAGCACATTCCGGCCGTGCTGGTCAGCGGTGAGACAGACATCGTCGGTGCCGGCGACAGCGTCATGGCCGGAATCGTGTCAGCCCTGTGCAGTGGAGCGGAACCTGGCGAAGCGGCTCTACTGGGGAATCTGGCGGCTTCTATCACCATCCAGCAGATAGGCACTACCGGCACGGCGACTCCGGCGCAGGTGCGAGAACGATTCCGATGCCTGAAATAAGCGAGAGAAAGTATTAGAACCTATCAGGCGCTTGATTGCTTTCGCCGCATTCTACCTGATGCCCGTTTGCGTCCTCGTCGCCACCGGGATGAAGAGCTTCGCCGAGGTGAGTCTTTACCGCATGTGGGACCCGCCGTTGGGGCTACATTTCGAGAGTTTCACAAGGGCCTAGTTCGGCGGCTTCGGGTTTGAGGGAATATCCTCGAACTTTTTTTTCAACTGCGTCTACCTGACCGTCCCAGCTACCATCCTCTCGGCCATGCTGGGCTCGATAAACGGCTACGTGCTATCCAAGTGGAAGTTCCGTGGCTCGGATGTGCTTTTCACAGCGCTCCTCTTTGGAATGTTCATCCCCTACCAGAGCATCCTCATCCCGTTGGTGCAAGTGCTACACAAGATGGGGCTCTACGGCACCATCCCCGGCCTCGTCTTCGTCCATGTGGTCTATGGCATCCCCATCTGCACCCTCATCTTCCGCAACTACTACGCCACTGTGCCCACCGAGCTGATCGAGGCGGCCAAGATAGATGGGGCGACCATCTTCGGCATCTACCGCCATGTCCTGTTTCCATTATCCGTGCCAGGCTTCGTGGTGGTCATGATCTGGCAGTTCACTTCTATCTGGAACGATTTACTGTTCGCGGTCACTATAGCCCAAGACCCTAAAATTCAGCCCATCACCGTCGGTCTGAATAACCTGGCCGGCAGCTACATCGTCGAGTGGAACGTGCAGATGGCCGGGGCGTTGCTGGCAGCATTACCTACTCTGCTGGTGTACATCTTACTGGGGCGTTTCTTCTTGCGTGGGCTGATGGCGGGATCCCTGAAGGGGTAAATGGGGGCTTTGCCAAAACCGAGAGGGATCATGGTTGAAACAATGGGGCATCCTGGGATGTCCCATTTCTTTTCTGGGGTGTCTGTGGTATAATTTGTAGGGGTGAGGGTCTCATCTACCTGCGAACCGACAGCAGATCGTGGATGATCCGGCTGTGGTAAACTAGACCTGACAGGTTTTGGAAACCCGTCAGGTCTGACAAGGGGAACCATGAGCAACCATCTGATTCTAATCACCATCGCCCACGAACTGGGCCTCAAAGCCGATCAAATCGCCCGCACCGTCCAACTGCTGGACGAGGACAACACCATACCGTTCATCGCCCGCTACCGTAAGGAGGTCACCGGTGGGTTGGATGAGGAGCAGCTCCGGGCTATCCAGGCCCGCCTGACCTATCTGCGCCACCTGGAGGAGCGCAAGGAGACGGTGCTGAAGAGCATGGCCGAACAGGGCAAACTGACGCCGGAACTGGAGGCCAAGATACGGGCGGCCATGGTGCTGCAAGAGGTAGAGGACCTCTATCTGCCCTACAAGCCCAAGCGGCGCACGCGGGCGACCATTGCCCGAGAGCGGGGGCTGGAGCCGCTGGCAGAGCTTGTTCTGACCCAGGAGGTCACTGAAGGGACAGTGGAACAATTCGCCCAGGACTACCTGAGCGAAGAGGTGCCCACTGTGGAAGACGCTTACGCCGGGGCGCGGGACATCGTGGCCGAGGTCGTCTCCGAAGACGCCGACCTGCGCAGAGAGGTGCGAGAACGTACCTTCGACCAGAGCCGGCTGGTCTGCGCCGTGGCTGATGCCTCTCTCGATCCCCAAGGCAAGTACCAGATGTACTACGAATACTCCGAACCGCTGAAGGACGTTCGGCCTCACCGTCTACTGGCCGTCAACCGAGGGGAGAAAGAGGGCGTGCTTAGAGTCAAAGTGGAAGCGCCAGTAGACGAGATTATAGCTGCAGTCGAAGGCCGCTACCTGAAGAACGAGCGCTCCATCTTCGCCGCCCAAGCGAGAGAGGCCGCTGCCGATGGCTACAAGCGGCTCATCGCCCCTTCCATCGAACGTGAGTTGAGAGGCACCCACACCGACCGGGCAGATGAGCACGCCATCAAGGTCTTTGCCACCAACCTGCGCAACCTTTTGCTCCAGGCGCCACTGCGGGGCAAGAGGGTGATGGGCATTGATCCCGGCTACCGCACCGGCTGCAAAGTGGCCCTGGTGGATGAGACGGGCAAATTCCTGGGCGGCACGACCATCTATCCCCACGAACCGCAGAAGCAGTGGGCCGAAGCCAAAAAGGTTCTGGTGAGCCTGGTCATCAAGGGTAACGTTGACGTCATCGCCATCGGCAACGGCACCGCCTCCCGCGAGACGGAGGCTCTGGCCGCCGAGGTCATCGCTGAAGCCGGGCGAGGAGCCTACGTCATCGTCAACGAGGCGGGCGCGTCGGTCTATTCCGCTTCCCCTTTGGCCAGGGAAGAACTGCCCGATATGGATGTCTCCATGCGCGGTGCGGTCTCCATCGCTCGCCGCCTGCAAGACCCCCTGGCTGAGCTGGTCAAGATCGAGCCCCGCTCCGTCGGCGTGGGCCTCTACCAGCATGACGTAGACCAGAAAAAGCTGGCCGAGACTCTGGACGCTGTGGTCGAGTCGGCCGTCAACCACGTGGGGGTTGACCTCAACACTGCTTCACCAGCCCTTTTGCAGTACGTTTCAGGCATCAACAAACGAGTGGCCAGAGCGATCGTCAGGCATCGAGATGAACACGGGCCTTTCAAATCCCGCCAGGAACTCAAGAAGGTTAAGGGGATCGGGGATAAAGGATTCGAGCAATCGGCCGGCTTTCTCAAAATCCCTGCTGGAAAGAACCCCCTGGACAACACCTTCATCCACCCAGAATCTTATCCCGTCGTAGAGCGCCTCTTCGCCTTGATGGGTGTGCAGGGGGACGAGCCAGACCTGGCTCAGAGGGTCAAAACCTTCCGCGCCGAGAACGACCTGGCTGAACTGGCTGAGGTTCTGGAAGTGGGTCTGCCCACGCTTACGGACATCTTTGACAACCTCATCAAACCCGGCCGCGACCCCCGCGACGAATTGCCCAAACCTATCTTGCGGAGCGACGTTCTGAAAATGGAAGACCTGCGAGAAGGAATGATCCTCAAAGGCACCGTGCGCAACGTGGTAGACTTTGGCGCTTTTGTGGACATCGGGGTCAAGCAAGACGGCCTGGTGCACGTCTCTCAGATGGCCGACCATTACGTTAAAAACCCCCTGGAGGTGGTCTCTGTGGGCGACGTGGTGGAGGTCAAAGTCATCAGCCTCGATCCTGAACGGGGGCGTATCGGGTTGAGCATGAAGAAGTAAACGGGGCGAATCTGGTCAACCTGGTTGTGAAAAATGCAACTTTTGCATTCGTTCTTGACAACCACCCCCAAATGCATTATACTAAAGATGCAACCTGTAATGGCTGTCAGCGTGGGGCATTCCATGCAATCCATGAGAGAGCAAAGGCCAGGAACGCTCTTGTCCCTTTTGTCAGCTTTAGGCCCACGCTGAAGATCAGTGGCCTGCGCCGTAAAAGTCTGCGGAGTACAAAGGGGCTTCGACCCGCTGCGCAGGTCAACCAATTGGGAAAAGGAGGAAATCAATCATGGAGAAGCCCTGGCTTGGGTATTACGAGGAGAGTGTTCCGGCGGCTATCGCCTACCCTGACCTCCCTTTGTACCAGATTCTGGCGGACACTGCTCGCAAGTACCCCGACAACACGGCTACCATCTTTGGCAACGTCGTCGAGCCCCTGGGCAACGTGCTCCTCGACGCCAAGATGACCTACCGTGAACTCTACGATCTCACCAAACGCTTCGCTGCAGCCTTGCAACAGCTTGGGGTCGAGAAGGGAGACCGGGTCGCCCTGTATATGCCGAACTGTCCCCAATTCATCATAGCCTACTACGCCGTCCTCATGTGCGGCGGGATCATCGTGCCCTGCAACCCCCAATACGTGGCCCGCGAGCTCCAGCACCAACTCAACGACTCCGGGGCCGAGACCATCGTCTGTCTTTCCCTGATGTATCCCATCGTCAAAAAAATCCGGGCCGAGACCCCTCTCAAGCGGGTCATCGTTACCAACATCAAGGAGTACTTCCCGGGCCTGCTCAAGTTCCTCTTCACCCTGGCCGTGGAGAAGAAGGAGGGTCATTACCAGGATATCTCGGGCGACGCCGACACCTATTGGTTACAGGATCTGGTAGGGAGCGCCCCGACCGAACCGACCCGGGTCGAGGTCAGCCCAAAGGATACGGCGGTGCTGATGTACACCGGTGGCACCACCGGCATCTCCAAAGGCGCCGAGCTCACGCACCGCAACCTGTTGGCCAATGCCATTCAGACTCGCTATTGGTTCAGCAAAAGTGAGGAGGGTAGAGAGGTGGTGCTCACCGCCTTGCCCCTGTTTCACAGCTATGGCATGACCACGTGCATGAACCACGGCGTCCTCATCGGGGGAGCTATGCTCCTCATCCCTAACCCCCGTGTCCTGATCCACACCCTAAAGTCCATCAACAAGCACCGTCCGACCGTGTTCACCGGTGTGCCGGCCATGTACGTGGCCATCAACAACTACCCCGAGATCAGCAAGTTTGACGTCAGTTCCATCAAAGCCTGTATCAGCGGCGCGGCGGGGCTGCCCGTGGAAGTGCAGCAGAAATTCCAGGCCATCACTGGCGGCAAGTTGGTCGAAGGATACGGACTCAGCGAGGCCAGCCCGGTCACCCATGCCAACCCCGTCTTCGGTCAAAGCAAGATTGGTACCATCGGCCTGCCTTTCCCCGACACCGAGGCCAAGGTCGTGGATGTGGAGACCGGGGAGAAGGACTTGCCACCCGGCGAGGTCGGCGAGTTGGTGATCAAAGGTCCTCAGGTCATGAGGGGTTACTGGAACAAACCCGAGGAGACGGCTAACACGTTACGTAGAGGTTGGCTGCATACCGGCGACATTGCCACCATGGACGAGGAGGGCTATTTCAAGATCGTTGACCGCAAGAAAGACATGATCCTGGGAGCGGGTGGCTATAACATCTACCCTCGCGAAGTGGAAGACGTGCTTTATCAGCATCCTAAGGTTCTGGAAGCAGCCGCGGCCGGCATCCCCCTGGGCGTGGAGAAAGGCGAGCGGGTCAAGGCCTACATCGTCCTCAAGCCAGGCGAGACGGCGACGGAGGAAGAGATCATCGCCTTCTGCCGCGAAAACATGGCCCGTTACAAGGTCCCCAAGTTCATCGAGTTCCGTGAGTCGCTGCCCAAGACCATGGTAGGCAAAATCCTGCGCCGCGTGCTGGTCGAGGAAGAGAAGAAGAAACTGCAACCACAATAGACAAGCGTTGCCCTTTGCCCTCACCGCACGTATTGTATTCGAGGAGCTGCAGTCACACAAGGAATAGTTAAAGCCTCAAGGGGTTTCCCTGAGGCTTTTTTCTTTGCCGCTGCAATCTCCCGAAGGTCTTAGCTTTGCAAGGGGCATGTCGAGGGAGGCTATTCCTGTTCCTGCTTCTGCTCCTGCAGCGCCAGGAAGATCTTCTCTGCCGAAAGTGGCAACTCGTTGAACCGGATCCCGATGGCGTCGTTGATGGCATTGGCAATCGCAGGTGCGGTCGGAACCATCACGTGTGGCCCACAATCAGACTCCTCTCGTGCTAAACCAGACCACAGCCACTATGACAACGACGATGACAACGGCGACGGCAATCCATATCATCCGTGACGGTGAGAGCACCTCGCCTGCCATATCCTTGGCAACAGCCGCCGCAAACTCTGTCTCCGAGGGCGGCTTGTACTCGACCTGTTCTTGGCCCTCGGACTTGGCTACGCGCATTTCCAAGGCCTTGTTCAGAGTCTCCAACCCCTGGCGGATCATGCTTTTGCTGGCCGTATCCAGCAGCCGTTGGCCCACGCTGGCTATTTTGCCGCCAATTTGCACTTCGCCCTCGTACTTCATGAGGGTCGTGCCATCGCCTTGATCCACCAATTGCACGTGGCCGGTTCCCTTGGCAAAGCCGGGCGCGCCTTTGCCTTCCACTGTCAAGGTGTAGCTCTCGGGTGGTACCTCATCCGAAGCGACAACCCGGCCGGAGAAGACACCGGCGACTGGCCCTACCCGAACATGCATCTCTCCCTCGTACTCGTTTTCGCTGACCTGGTTCAGGCTTTGCGTGCCGGGCAGGGCGGTGGCCAACACTTCTGGATCTCGCACCAGTTCCCAGACTTGCTCACGAGGGCCATTGAAAACGTATTCACCTGCTACTTTCACTGCTCTTTCTCCTTACCTTGCAGCAATTCGAAGAGCTTGTTGGGGCTCATAGGAGCTTCAAGCACTTCTATATCATAGTCAGCCAGGGCATCTTCCAAGGCCTGAGCGAAGAGGGGCGGAACCGGGATACACCCACCTTCACCAACGCCTTTGTTACCCAGTGGGTTGAGCGGTGACTGTGTTTCCTCATGCCCAATCTCTACCCGGGGAACCTCGGAGGCCGTTGGGACCAAATAGTCCGCAAAGGAGGCGTTGAGGAGTTGCCCGTTTTCGTCGTAGATCAGTTGTTCGTAGTAGGCGTTGCCGATACCCAGCGCTACGCCACCTTGGAGCTGGCCTTCCACAATCAACGGGTTGATCACGGTGCCGCAGTCTTCAACGAGGACGTAGCGCTTGATCTCAATCATCATCGTTTCGGGGTCTACTTCGAGGATCATGGCGTGGCTGCCACTGGCAGTGGCCCCGTATTTGGGACCGAAGTAGTCAGTGGACTCCAGGCCAGGTTCGGTGCCGGGCTCGACTGCCCCTCGCAGGGGATTGGCCAGCACCGCCAGTTCGCCCAGGCTGATGGCCCGCTGGGGGACGTCGGCTACCCGCACCTGGCCGTCCTCGAGCTCTAGCTCCTCCTCAGGCACTTCCAGGACTTTACTGGCCAGCTTGAGGACCTTGGCACGAACAGTCGAGGCCGCCGCATGGATGGCGTTGCCCGCGACCACAGCCCCACGGCTGGCGAAGGTGCCCGTTCCCCAGTGGAATTCGGATGTGTCGCCAGTCACCAGGCTCACATCGCGTGGGCTCACGCCCAACTGATCGGCCACGATTTGGGCAAAGGAGGTGAAGTGGCCTTGCCCCTGGGTGCCGACACCGGTCGCCACGCTGATCTTGCCGCTGGTTTCGACGGTCACTCGTGCTCCCTCGTAAGGGCCAATGCCGGTCGTCTCAATGAAAGAAACGATGCCGATGCCCACGTGGCGGCCTTCGGCGCGCAGACGCGGCTGCTCCTCTTTCACGAACTTGTCGTAGCCGATCATGGCCGCTGCCTTCTCCAACACTGGCAGGTAGTTCCCGCTATCGTAGACCAGGGGCACAAAGGCCTGGTCAATGATCTTGTTATCGTAGGGGAATACGTCGGGCGGCAGGAGGTTTCGCTTCCGAATCTCAACCGGGTCTATACCCAGCTCTTTAGCGGCCACGTCCAGCAGCCGCTCTATCACAAACACTCCCTGCGGCCGCCCGGCTCCCCGCAGGGGCGAAACAATCGGCCTGTTGGTAAACACCACTTTGAGTTCCCCATAGTAGGTAGGGATCTCGTACGGCCCCAGCGCATGGCATTGCGTGTTGAGGGGAACGGTCAGGCCGTAAGGGTCATAAGCGCCCGTGTCGTGTATGAAATCGTCGCGCAGACCGAGGATGCGGCCATCACGGGTGAGGGCTAGCTCGGCGTCGTGTACCTGTCCTCGTTCCTGGTTCGTTGCATAAAAGTTCTCCCGCCGATCTTCGATCCATTTGATGGGCTGGCCTAGTTTCAGAGTCGCCCAGGTGAGGACGACTTCCTCCGGGTAGAACATCATAATCTTGGGGCCAAAGCCGCCGCCTACAAAGGGCGCAATCACCCGAACCTGGTGCGTTGACAGGCCGAACATCCCAGCCAAGCCATTGCGGATGGGAATGGGGGCCTGGGTCGTGTCCCACAGGGTCAATTGCTGGCTTTTTTCGTCCCAATGGGCCACGATCCCGCGATTCTCCATCGCTGCCGCCGTGCCCCGGTCAATGAGGATGCGCCTTTTGATGACCAGGTCAGCCTTCTCTCGCGCCGCTGCATAGTCCCCCTTCTCCTGAATGAGATGAGCGGCCAGATTGGAGTCCAGGTCATCGTGGACGAGCGGGACATCGGGTTCCAAGGCTTTCTCCAGGTCTACCACGGCTCCCAGCGGTTCGAGTTCCACCACAATGTCATCGAGGGCATCTTCGGCAATGTAGCGGCTCTCAGCGATGACCACGGCGAGGGGCTCACCTGCGAGACGGACCTTGCCTTTGACCAGGGGAACCTGGGTGCGTGAGTGAAAAACGATGTCTTCGACCGTAGGAGGAGGGGAAACCAAAGGGGGACCTGGTTGCCAGGCGTCCCCCATGTCCTCGGCGGTGTAAACCGCCACCACCCCCGGCCGGCTCCTGGCTGCCGAAACGTCAATGCTCTGCAGGCGAGCATGGGCATAGTCGCTGCGCAGGAAGGCCGCGTGGAGCATGTCAGGCAGATCTACGTCGTCCACAAACAGGGCTTGCCCGGTCAGCAGACGCGGGTCTTCGGTTCGTGTCATGCGTTGACCAATGTATTTTTTTGCCATGGTTTCACTCCTGTTACGTTCTCATCTTCTCTGCCGCCAACTGTACCGCATCAACGATGTGCTGGTAGCCGGTACAACGGCAGAGATTCCCAGAGATGGCTTCGCGGATTTCCTCTTCGGTGGGATTGGGGTTTTCTTCCAGGAAAGGTACCAATGACATCAGAAAGCCTGGGGTGCAGAAGCCACATTGCACGCCGTGAGCCTCCCGGAATGCTTCCTGGAGGGGATGCAGATCCTCTGGCGTTCCCAACCCTTCGACCGTGAGGATCTCGTGGCCATTAGCCTGCACGGCGAACATCAGGCAGGAGCGGGCCGGCACTCCGTCGAACAGAACTGTGCACGCGCCACACACACCGTGCTCGCAACCGACGTGTGTACCGGTCAGACCAAGCTCGTGGCGCAAGAAATCGCTCAGCAGCAAGCGCGGCTCCACGGTTCGTTCGTACTGGCTGCCATTGACGGTGACTGTAACGGTGAATTGGTCGCTCATCTTAACCTCCTCTAGCACGGTCAAAAGCTTGTGTCAGGGCCCGGCGGGCCAGCACTTTGGCCAGGTGCCGGCGATATTCTGCTGAGGCGTGGATATCGCTGCCGGGGTCAATTTCGTCGCTGGCAGCTTTCTCGGCGGCCGCACGGATGGCCTCTGGGGTAGGGGCTTGCCCCATGAGCATCTCAGCCGCCTGGTGCGCATTCACGGGGCCATCGCCGGCACTCAGGAATACCAACCGCGCCTGCTCACATTGGTCCTTGTCATCCAGGGTCACCAGAACAGCGACGCCCGCAATGCAAAAGTCGTGGTGGCGGCGGGTTATCTGTAGGAATGACCACCCACTGCGCGGCGGCATGGCAGGCAAGGCGACCTCCACCAGCAGTTCGTCGGGCTCCAATATGGTGGTGAACAGCCCGACGAAAAACTCGTCGGCGGGGACCCACCGCTCTCCGGCCTGACTGCGGAGTCGCAGGCGCCCGTTCAGGGCTATATTTACCGCCACCAGCTCAGCCGACGGGTCTGCATGGGCCAGGCTACCGCCAAAGGTGCCCCGGGTGCGGATTTGCGGATAGGCAATTTGGGGCATCACCTCGTGGACCAGCGGAGCGCGCTTGGCGACCAACGCATCGTGCTCCACCTGACTCTGACGGGTCATCGCTCCCAGGAGCAAGCCGCTGTTTTCACCAGGGCGGATGTAGAAGAGCTCGGAGACGTTGTTCAGGTCAACGAGAACGGAAGGCTGAGCCAGACGAAAGTTCAGCATCGGAATCAGGCTTTGTCCACCGGCGAGGACCTTGGCATCATAGCCATACTCGGCCAGGTGGGCCAGGACCTCTTCTACAGTGGTCGGTGCATAGTATTTGAACGGAGCTGGTTTCATGGAGTTTCTACCTCCTCTCAATTTGGATGTTGGAAGTTGGGGGTTGGAAATCCAACCTCTAACCCCCAACCTCTAATAGCTCTCTAATTCTAAGAGTACTTTGACCTCTCGACAAAGGCAGCAAAGGTTGTGGGAGAGCGGTCGAGCAGCCAACTCAGGACACGTGGGTTGCCCCAGAACCCATAGCGCTCGTAATAGCGAAACATCTTCACCAGCGTCTCGACCTGATAGTCACCCAGGCCCGACTCCCTGGCCCGTCGCTCCCACGTTTCGAGCGGCACGGTTTCGGCGCGGACTGGACGCCCCAATTGTTGACTCAAAATGGTGGCGACCTCGGCCTGGGACAACACCTCCGCGCCGGCCAGTTCATAAACGGCTCCTACGTGTCCCAGCTCGGTGAGTACAACCGCAGCCGCCTCGGCCACGTCCTCCAGATCCACCATGCCCAGCCGGGTCTCTACCGCATACGGCACGGGGTAGACGCCCTGCTCCATGATCTGGTCCCAATAAGCCAACACATTCTGCATATAGGCCGTGGGTTGCAGGATGGTGTAGGACAGTTCCGACTCGAACAACTGCTCCTCGACACGCAACTTCTGCCAGTGGTGCGGCATGGCCTCGACCTGGGGGTGCAGCACGGAGTGGTAGACAAAGTGCTTGACCCCGGCCGAGCGGGCAGCCATGATAGCGACCTGACCAATGGTTACTTCATCGGGGCTCACATTGGGGCAGATATGGTAGACCGCCCGGATGCCCTGGGCCGCCTGATCCATGGTCGCCTGAAGGCGCATATCTCCGACGACAACTTCTCGCGACCCTATCTCTTCGACCAGCCGGACCTGTGCAGGACGGTGTACCAGCGCTCGAACTGTCTCTCCTTTGGCGACCAACGATTGGATGAGTGCCCGGCCAGTCTTGCCAGCCGCACCAGTGACGAGGATCATGTAGCATCGGGTATTGGATATTGGAGATTCAATCTCCAACATCCAGTATCTAATCTCCTTCTTTGAAGGCCACGAAGCGACCCCACATAGACGCGGCTTCCATGCCTTTCTGCAGGTAGCAGCCGATGTAGTATCTGCCACTCTGGGCAGTTGTAATGTCGCCGCCCAGGTTTTCGGCATGGACAATCTTCTTCGGGAAGAGGTTCAAGTGAGTGTCCTGGTAATACTTGTCCAGCGGGAACATCTCGTCCCAGTCCTTGCCAAAGTCCTCCATCAGCTTGCGGTTGGCTTCTTCGAAGGTCTTGGGGTGCCAGAGCCGCTGGATGGTGTTCATGGGATGGTCTTGGCTCACGGCGTCAATGCCAAGCCACTTGATCTTTTTGTCAATACACCACTGTGAAAAGTCGGCTGAAGGCCCGGGGTGTTTGATCATGTAGCGGAATTCATCAGAGTCTGGGCTGATCCAGCCATATTTGTGCCATCCGGTCTTGATGATGAGGATGTCTCCCTCACGGACCTCCACAACGGATTCGATCATCTCGGGCGTATAGACACTGGAATTGCTGACCAGGCGAGAGATATCGGCAATGACGCCGGGGCCGACCCATTCCTCAAGCGGCACCTCCCCGATGGTTCGGCCATTCGGGTAGAAGTGCTTCTCGCCGTCCATGTGGGTCCCAAGGTGGATGCTGGCGTTGCAGATAGACCCGTTTCTGCCCATGCCAAAATGCTGGCCGCCAACTCTCTTGGTGTAGGTCACGGTCAGTGGAACGTAGTTCGCCCACTGGGGTGTCTGGACGCTGAATGGGATCGTGAGGTCCAGCATCTCTGCAGAGTTCATAATCTGGAAGAACTCTTTCTCGCTCATGCCTTCAGGTGCTTGATGGGCGACCACACGCGACCACGCCGTTTCAACTTCCATGAAAGGTATGGGTTGAATCATGATCCAGGCCCGCTGATTGCTCAGTTTGTCTATATCACCCACGATAGACTCGGCAAGGAGCAGATGGGCCTTCGGCAGGGTGATGTGGGTCATCTCGTAGTATTCGTCCGGGGGGAACATCTCGTCCCACGTCTTGCCGTAGTCTTGCATCAGCTTTTCCTCGGCCTTCTTGAAGTGGTTCTCGTGCATGCGGCGGATAGGGGTATTCATGGGATGTTCCGCACAGCCACAATC
>JBGVTF010000366.1:0-2281 GCA_041862415.1 Anaerolineae bacterium
CTGGCCGTGGTCGGCTTTGACGACATACCTCTGGCCGAACATTCCCATCCCTCTTTGACCACTGTTCATCAACCCATTTACGACATCGGCAAGATGGTTTGCCGTATGCTGATCCAGCTCATCAAGAATCAAGACCCGGACCAGCGCCAGGTCATGTTGGAGCCTGGTCTGGTCATCCGCGAGTCCAGCGGTCTCAATGGGCCAGCAACCGTCGCCCCCCAGGGGGGCGAATGATCTGTTCGGCTGTTTGATCAAAAGTCTGGCGGGGATGACCGGCACTTCTTGACCTATCAGGCAGCGTGAGCGTCCCCGTCGGCTCTTTGGAAAGGAGGTGATGAGGTCAACACCAATCTGTGTTCCGCCCTGATGCCTGGTGCATGGGCATCACCGTATCAAGCGAAAGTAGACTAGAGGAGGAAACGAACGATGAGAAGCAAATTGATGGCCGTGTTGCTGATTTTGTCCCTGCTTGTCCCGGTGCTGGGCGTGGGCACAGCTTATGCCCAGGTCCCAGAAGGCCAAGACTACACCGTGCAGAAGGACGACAGCCTCTGGAATCTGGCTGATAAGTACCTGGGCAACGGGGCCGCCTATCAGGCGATCATTATTGCCACCTACCAGGCCAACGCTGTAGATGAAAGCTACATGGTGGCCTATGATCCAGCCCTGATCCAGGTGGGCTGGAAACTGCGCATTCCCACCACCGAGTTGGCTGAAGAGTATCTGGCGGAACCGCCCCCCGCTCCGACCCTCGAAAAGGCCCTCGTCGAGTTTTGGAGCACCGACAACGAGGAAGAGCGCGTGGCTGTGTACGAGGAGGTTGCGGCGCGGTTCATGGCCGAGCACCCCGAGGTCGAAGTGCGCATCATTCCGGTCGAAGAGGGCGGTATCTCTCAGCGCATCGCTACGGCCGTGGCTGCCAACCGTCTGCCGGATATCGTCCGCATGGGCGTCGAGCGCGTAGCAGCCTTCTCCGCCGACGAAATCCTGGACGAGGACGCCGCTGAGGCCGTGATCGCCAGCATGGGCGAGGGTGACTTCCGCGCCGGCCCGCTGGCAATGGTCACCAACCCGGCCACCGGCAAGCGCGCTGCTGTACCCTTCGACGGCTGGATCCAGGCAGCCTGGTACCGCGCCGACATGTTCACAGAGGCGGGTCTGAACCCACCGATCTCCTGGGACGACATCAACGCCGCCTGCGACGCTCTGCCGGGCAGGGGCAACTTGCTCTACGCCCTTACCATCGGCACCGATACCAGTTGGAACTATGGGCACCAAATCTTTGAGCAAATCGCCATATCCAACAACGCCTGGCCGTTTGACGCGGAGGGCAACGTCACCATGAACACGCCGGAGATGGTTGAAGCGCTGAGGTTCTACGCCGGCTTGCAGCGCTGCGCGCTCCCCGGCCCGCAGTACTGGCGCGGTGCGCGCGAGTCCTACGAGCTCGACCAGTCCGGCATGCTGTTCTACAGCACCTACATCATGGACGACCTGGTGGAAGGCTCCGGATTGGAGGAGGGCGGTAACGTTCAAATCGCCGTGGAGGACCTGGCACTCAAGACCGGCTTTGCGCCGGAGATGAAAGGCCCGAACGGCTCTGCTTCCTACGGGCAGTTGGTGACCCTGGGCATCATGAAGGGCGCGGATCCCGAGGCGCAGATGGTCGTGGAATACTTCCTGACCGGTCAGAACTACCAGGACGTCCTGGCGTTGGCCCCCTTTGGCAAAGTGCCTGTGCTGAAGAGCGCCGTGGACGGCTGGAGCGAGCTCAGCCCCTTCTTCGCTAACTACTCGGATGAAACACTGGCCCAAATCGCCAACGGCTTTGAGACCATGCAGCGTTGGCTCTTCCGCCCGGATTATGGTTCGGTGGAGCGCGCCGTCGTCGGCGACATCGAGGGCCGACTGCTGATTCCGCAGGTTACCAGCAACATTGCCCTGGAAGGCACCATGACCCCTGAGACCGCCGCTGAGTGGCTCCAGGAGCAGGTCGAGGCGATGCTGGCTGAACGCCAGGAGTAGAACCAACTACTGGGGACGCAGCATTCTGCTGCGTCCCCAGCAACAGTTCGTAGTGCGCACTTGGGTGCGCACTTGGGGCGCTGAAGCCTTCGGCGTGAGCTCAGTCGAACGCGCTTACCACGAACCTACCCTCCATAGGTTTTATCAGGCTCGAGTGAATTTGGGGACAAGACCATGACCGTGTCAGCCAAAGCCTCGCCATCATCATTCCGCCGACGTTGGAACTCGCTCCAAGCCCACGAGGCCCGCTTGGCCT
>JBGVTF010000367.1:0-14394 GCA_041862415.1 Anaerolineae bacterium
GTGGCCCTTTTCAAAGAGATCGGCCAGAAGTGGCCCCAGGACTATGCCTACCGCATCCTGACCGATGTCAGTGGCCAGTTTTTCACCGTTGTCACCGAGGAAGAGGTGGAGAGCCTGGCCGAGTGGGAGCGGCGCATGGCCGAAATCTTTGCCCTGCCAGAGTTCGGTGACTGGTTCGCCCGCATGACCCCGCTGGTTGAATCCGGTCGCCGTGAGTTCTACAACATCGAAACCTGAAGAAAGTATCACATGGCTACTATTCTATCATTACGTGGGATTCCGACGACTCCACCGGGGCTACTATGCCCTTGCACTATAGGAATTCGGCGCGGAAAACAGAAAGGAGAGAAAGATGAAGTTTCTAGTCACCAGTACAACTAAAAACCCAGTCCCTCCAGAGATGGTGCCAGCCCTCGTGGATGCCATGGCGGCATGGGCAAGCAAATACACCGAGAGCGGGAAGCTTGAGGCCATTTGGTCATTTGCAGGATTGGCAGGGGGAGGGGGTATTGCCAATGTGGACTCCTTGGAAGAGCTGGACGCTATATTGGTAGAGTTCCCCTTTGGGCCTTTCTCGGAGATCGAGATTCTTCCCATAGTGGATCTGAATGAGTCGCTCCAGCGTCTCAAACAGGCCGCCCTGGCCATGGCACAGGCGATGCCGAAGGCGTAGGCACTGCCCTTGCCTGGGAGAGGAGTTGACCTCATTACATCCCGCAGAGTATGGCAGGAACTCGGTAGGTATGTGCCAAGTTCCTGCCATCCCGAGAACTGCTCGGACGCCTGGACGGTCTTTGCGCCCATTAAGGAGGTGATCACAATGGGCTGGTGGGGACGATTATGGAACCTGGCCTATCTGGGGCAGGCGCCGTGGGACATTGGAGGACCCCGTCCGGAGTTGGTGCGCCTGGTGGAGAGCGGCGAGTTAGAGCCGTGCAGGACCATTGACCTGGGCTGCGGCATCGGGGAGAACGTGATCTATCTGGCTCAGCAGGGTTTCGACGCCAGCGGGGTGGACATCTCCCCAAGATCCATCGCCAAGGCACGACGCAAGGCTCAGGCGGTCGGGGTTTCGCCCACGTTTCTCGTGGGCGATGTGACGGACCTAGCGGGGGTTGAGAGGCCGTTTGATCTGTTGGTGGATAACGGCTGCCTGCACAGCCTGTTCGGCTCGGCCGCTCGCGAGGGCTACGTGCAAACGCTGTTGCGCCTGACCCGGCCTGGCTCCCGGTATTGGCTACGCTGTTTCGTCCGGCGGGGACGTTTCGGCTCGGGTGGCACGGTTGCTCCCGGTGAGGTGGAGCGCCGCTTCAGCCAGCAGTTCGACATCGAATCCCTCGGGGCCTTGCTGCCCGGAGCGCCTCCGTGGGCAGACGATGCCGTCTACCTGATGATGCGGAAAGGAGAAGAATCGTGAAGTGATGCGCACCTGGTTCATGTGGCGTCCCCCACGCCGGGCACTGCATATATGCCTAGAACGTTAGGTGGCGGCTTGGCTTGCGCAACGAAACATGGTTGGCGAAACCCGTGTTCCCCCGCTGATTTTCGGCGCATACGAAAGGAAAGGAGGTGTCCTGTGTGAAATGTAAACGAGCCTTTTAGACGAATACCACAATCTACCAATAAGAATCACGTTCGATAAAGGAGGAAGTGCAAATGTCAACATCAAATCTGATCCGTTGGAGTGGGCTGGCTGCTTTGGTGGGCGGTGTGCTGGGTGTCGTCCTCGATGTGGTGGACGCTGTCCTCATTGGCGGTCAACCTGACAGCGTGGCCGCGGCAACAAACGCCTGGATTATCATCAATGCGCTTTGGATCCTGTTGCTCGCGCTCATTTCCCTGGGTCTGGTGGGGGCGTATGCGCGCCAGGCGGAACAGGCGGGAACCCTGGGGCTGATCGGCTTCCTGGCAGCCTTCATCGGCACAGCGATGCTGTCGGGCGCGATCTGGAGTGCGGCTTTCATCGCCCCGTGGCTGGCCGAGGCAGCGCCAGAGCTTATAGGCGCTGAACCTTCAGGCGTGGTGGTTGCTGGATTTCTTCTGACCGTCGTTCTCGTCGGCCTGGGCTGGCTGCTATTCGGCCTGGCCTCGCTGCAAGCCAGAGTGCTGCCGCGCGGGGTGGCTGTGCTACTGATGATCGGAGCGGTGTTGGTTTCTGTGCTCGAGTTTCTTGAGCTCCCGTTTTCCGGTGTCGTGTTCAGCGCGGCCGTGGCCTGGATGGGTTATGCCGTCTGGACAGGCACGCATGAGAAGTTCGGGCAACCAGAACCTAGGTCGTAAGCCAAGGTGCATCGCCAAATTCATATTTTTCGCGGTGGCGTTCTGGCAAAGATGAAGGGCTGTTTTCGGGTTGGAAAAGCCGCCTAACAAGCGCGTGGTGCGACACGAGGCTGTTCGTGTGGCTGTGGAGACTGGAATATCGTAAGTCTCACGGGGATATTCCAGGACCCCACCTGTTGTTCTGCCAACAGTACCCTGCTGGTACATGCGTCGCTGGCAACGGCGGGGTGTGAAGCTACCGGGACAAAGCCGCCACGTCCACGAGGACGGCAGTGGAAGTGTGATCGGAAGCTGTTACTGCCAGCATCAAACGGTTAAGGCGGCTGGGGTGGCGAGGTTGCTCGCGGGGAGGTGGAGCGCCGCTTTAGCCGGCAGTTCGACATCGAATCCGTCGGGGCCTTGCCACCCGGAGCGCCTCCGTGGGCAGACGACGCCGTCTACCTGATGATAAGGAAATGATGGGACATATGTTGGGCCTGCTAAGCCACCGTGACCGTGGGCACGGGCATCGGCGATTGGACCGAGGAGCAGTTCATCACCGCCATGCGCACTGGCCTCCGGCCGGACGGCACGGTGATGCTGCCCTTCATGCCCTGACCGTCGTATGCCCGGTGGAGTGAAGAAGACCTGCGCGCGGTCTGGCTGTATCTGCGCTCGCTGGAGTCCATTGCCCACGATGTCCCGGCCTCCACGCTGACCGGAGCGGCGGCCACCGGAATGGGCGTTGTCCGGGGCGAGGCGCTCTACGGCGTGTACTGCGTCGTGTGCCACGGTGCGGAGGGGGCTGGGGGTCCGCTCACCACAGTGGCTCTAAAGGACGCGGCGCGTGGCATGGATGACGCCACGCTGGCCAAGTTCATCGCCGAGGGCCTGCCCGGCACTTCTATGCCTGGCTTCGGCAAGACGCTGACGGACGAGCAGATAGCAGACCTGGTGGCCTTCATTCGCACCTGGTAGCGGCAAGTTGGCAGGGTGAGTCATAGGGACAGTGGGCATGGGAGGGTGGCCCGCTACAACAAACAAAAGACGATAAGGAGGCGATTGAGATGGCAACAATCGAAGTCAGTACAATGATCAACCGACCCATTGAGGAGGTCTTTGCGTTTACGAGCAACGTCGGCAATCACCCGCAGTGGCAGTCGGGGGTCCTGGAAGCGCGGGTAACTTCCGAAGGTCCGATAGGCGTGGGCACGACATACCGCTATGTAAGCCAACTCCTGGGTCGGCAGATCGAGACAGACGGCGAGATCACTGAGTACGAGCCGAACAGGAAGTACTCATTCAAGAGCACCTCGGGACCTTTCCCAATCGAGGGCAGACTTAGCTGTGAGGGTGTCGATGGCGGCACAAAGGTCACTCTCGCAGTGGCGGCAGACATAGGTGGCTTCTTCAAGATGGCTGAGCCGCTCGTCGTCCGCACGATCAAGAAACAGTTTGAAGCCGATGTGAGCAAACTGAAGAGCTTGCTGGAAGCCCAGGCCCAGGGCAACGCCTGACAGCCCACCCTGGGAGCAGCGTGTTCAAGTTTATGGGTCACCCTCCCACTTCCAGGGGTTACCCCCTGCGATACTGAGCCAGACACGTTGTCAATCATCGCCGTCCCCACGACAAGGGGACAGGGCGGGCGAACTCTGCAAAAGTGTGTAAAATAATGATAATGGTTCCCAAAGCCCGCCTGCCATCAAGATGCGGCGGGCTCTTTGTTCCAACTGTATGAAGGAGTAAGAAACTATGTTCAGTCACATACTCGTTCCTTTGGACGGATCTCCCCTTTGTGAGTGTGTACTGCCTCACGCAGTGGCGCTAGCTCAGGCTTTGGGTGCTCGGGTCACGTTGCTGCAAGTCTTGGAACCCGTTCACACCACGGGCCAAACCCGATCCGTTGACCCGCTGGGCTGGCACATCCGCAAAGCCGAGGGAGTGGCCTACCTGGATGCAGTAGCTGCTCGCTTGCAGGAAGCCGATCTGCGACTGGAGAAAGCACTCTTGGAGGGCCCGGCAGCGGAGCGTATCGCCCAGTTCGCGAAGGCCCAGAACGCCGACCTGATGGTTCTCAGCAGCCACCACGGAGAGGCTGGCCTAGATAGGTGGAGCATCAGCAGCGCTGTCCAGAGAACCATTTTGGAGGCCAGCATATCGGTGATGATCGTGCGGGCCTACCAGCCGGTCCCCAGCGACCTGACAGGTTTACGCTATCAGCGGCTGTTGGTCCTGCTGGACGGCTCACGCCGGGCTGAGTGCACCCTGCCGCTGGCGACGACCCTGGCTCGCGTCCACGAGTCCCAACTCCTGCTGGCCCATGTGGTGGCCAGACCGGAAATGCCCCGCCATGCGCCCCCCACACAGGAAGATATCGAACTGGCGAACCAGCTCACGGAGCGCAATCGGCTGGAAGCGACCAGGTACTTGCAGCAACTTCAATTCCGGCTGTCTTTGGGCGTTCAGACCCGTCTGCTTGTCAGCGACAGGGCCGCAGCAACGCTGCATGAGTTGGCGGCGCAAGAGAACGTAGACCTGGTCGTGTTGAGCGCTCACGGCTATTCCGGTGGGACCAAATGGCCTTATGGCAGTGTGGCCATCAGTTTCATCGCCTACTGTACCTTTCCGCTGCTGATCGTGCAGGACCTTTCTCAGGAGGAATTGGAGAGGATGCAGACTGAAATGGCCGTAAGAGAGGACCAGGAGCACCGAAGGCCGTCGCCCCCGCCTCTGTCAGACTCAATGCAGGCCGAAATCGCCGTAAGACAGTAGAGAGGCAGTAGCGCATGCCGAGGAATCGACCCAATCCGAACCCACCCGCAGATGAGACTCGCCCCGGTGACGATGCGTTGAGCGCGGGCCAACTCGAAAATCTAGCGCGTCAAATGGCTCAGAGCCACACCGTCTCTGGCCATCTCGGGCGCAGGTCCCCACTTCTGCCCCGTCTCCAGGAACAGGAGGCCCTTTTGCGCGAGGCCTATCATCGCTTTGCCTCCGAAGCGCAACTGTCTCTGTCTTTTGCTGGCGAATGGCTGCTGGACAACTTTTACATCGTACAACAGGCGCTGCGTCAGGTCTGCGAAGACATGCCAGAGGGGTTCTACCGCCAGTTGCCAAAAGTCCAGACTCATTCCCTTGAAAGCGACCCTCCTCGTATCTATCTGGTTGCATGTGAGATCATTCGCCACAACCAGAACTACCTCGTGTTCGACCAAGTGCGGCGCTTTATTCACATCTACCAGGGTATTAACCGGCTTACAATGGGCGAGCTATGGGCGTTGCCGACCATGCTACGCATCAGACTCCTGGAGAACCTGACTCAGGCTGTCGCGCACATCACAGGATTGCAGACACCCGACAGCGGAGGAGTCTTCACCGTCGCAACGTCCACGCCTCAAGAACTGACAGCAGAGAGAATTGTCTCCAATTGTATTCTCAGCCTGCGCGCACTGGCGGTCCAGGACTGGAAAACCTTCTTTGAAGACGTCAGCCGGGTGGAGCACGTCTTGCGTCGTGATCCGGCAAACGTCTATGCGGCTATGGACTTTGACACGCGCGATAGCTACCGCAAAGTCGTCGAGGAGCTTGCTCGGGCGACGGGTTGGGATGAGGAGGAAGTAGCACAAGAAGCGATCCAGGCAACTCAGGCTGGCAGCCAGGATCCGCCTCGTACCCAGCATGTCGGCTTCTATCTCCTGGATGCGGGGCGTGCGCAACTTGAGGCCCGCTTGGATTACCACCCTCCTCTGAGCACACGCTTGTGGTGGTGGCTATCCAGCCACCCCACTCTAGTGTACCTCGGTAGCATCGCTCTCATCACCTTTGCCATCTTGCTCGGCCTAGTCTGGTACGCTATGGCTGCCGGGGGAACGCTTCTGCAGTTGCTGGGAGTGGTTTTGACCGCCCTGGTACCTGTTACGGCAGTAGCCGTCAGCTTGGTGAACTGGATCATCACCTACACGATATCACCCCAGATATTGCCCCGCATGGCCTTTGAAGATGGCATTCCGGCCGATTGCCGTACAATGGTCGTCATTCCCGCGCTCTTGACCCACCCCGAAGTGGTCAAAGATCTACTGTGGCAATTGGAGCTTTATTTCCAGAGCAACGCAGATCCCAATCTTTACTTTGCCGTACTCAGCGACTTTACCGATGCGACGGATAGTGAGATGCCAGGCGATGAGGACTTGATCGGACAGGCCATAGCCGGTATCCAGGCCCTAAACGAGAACTATGGGACGGACTCTGCTGGCCCCTTCTATCTCTTCCACCGCGAAAGACAGTGGAACCCAGCCGAGGAGCTTTGGATGGGCTGGGAACGCAAGCGGGGCAAGTTGGCCGACCTTAACAAGCTGCTCATGGGAGACGTGCCAACCTATTTCAGCGTGCAGGAGGGAAACCTGGAGATCCTGCCGCAAATCAAGTACGTCATCACTTTGGATGCAGATACGGTCTTGCCGCTGGGCGGCGCACGCCGCCTAGTCGCTACTCTGGCACACCCGCTGAATCGGGCCGAATTTGACCCTGAGAGCGATAAAGTGGTCAGCGGGTATACCGTGCTGCAACCCCGTCTGGATATCTGGCCGACCAGTGCCAACCGGTCAGTGTTTACACGGATTTTCGCGGGGGATACGGGCCTGGATCTGTACACGCGAGCGGTATCCGACGTGTATCAGGACCTGTTTGGCGAAGGGAGCTATGCCGGCAAGGGTATCTACGATGTCGCTGCTTTTGAACGCAGCCTAGCTGGACGCGTACCCCAAAACGCGCTGCTCAGCCACGACCTGTTTGAGGGGATCCATGGGCGCGCCGGCCTCTGCACAGATGTGACACTGTTTGAAGACTATCCCTCCCACTATCTTGCCTACGCCTTGCGGCAGCACCGCTGGATTCGTGGGGATTGGCAACTTCTGCCCTGGTTGCTGCCTAAGGTGCCTAGCGCCGATGGCACGAAGATACCTAATGACCTCTCCATCATTGACCGCTGGAAGATACTGGATAATCTGCGCCGCAGCTTGCTTACGCCCACGCTGCTGGCGCTGTTGGTCGCTGGCTGGGCATGGCTGCCGGGTTCGGCGTTGGTTTGGACGCTGATTGCAGTGCTGACGCTGGCCATGCCTCTGCTCACGGGCATTGTAGCCGAGTTGGCTCAGAGTCTGCGGGGCGTGCCGCTAAGGGGAATGGTGCAGTCAGCGCGGGAAGCTGCCGCCCGTTGGCTTTTAGCATTGGCGTTCCTCTCATATGACACATTCCTTGTGGTCGACGCCATCGGCTCCACTCTAGTTCGAGTGTTCATCACGCATAGGCATCTGCTGCAGTGGACCACCACTGCGCACACGATCCGCCTGTTCGGCAGGGGAAGAAAGCTGGCGCTAATGTGGAGGCGGATGATCGTCGCGCCGTTTCTCGCCCTGGGGATAGCTGCGTTGGTAGGATGGATGAGGCCAGCGGTATTGCTTGTCGCTGCACCCCTGCTGCTGTCGTGGTTGGCTTCACCTCAGATCGCCCACTGGATCAGCCGGCCTGTGATGCCCGAACAGACCCCGCTTTCCGCTGAACAACATGAACAACTGCGCTCTCTGGCTCGACGTACATGGCTCTACTTTGAGCAGTTTGTCGGCCCGGATGATCATTGGCTACCGCCTGACCATTATCAACAAGAGCCTCGTGGGATCCTTGTCTCTAGCACCTCCCCCACCAACATCGGTGCGCTGCTGCTCTCCTCCCTGGCAGCCTACGACTTGGGTTACATCGGCCTGATGGAACTGGTGTTGCGGCTGAGGTCCGCCTTTGAGACTATGGACAAACTGGAGCGGTATCGGGGCCACTTCTTGAACTGGTACAACACGCGCAACCTGGAGCCTCTGCCCCCGCGTTATGTATCCACCGTGGACAGCGGCAACCTGGCCGGCTGTCTGCTGGCTCTCAGGCAGGGCTGTTTGGCCCTGACCCACACCCCCGTTCTGCGCTGGCAGCCCTGGCAGGGCCTGCTCGACACGCTAGCCATCCTGGCACAGATCGTTGAGGAAGTGGAGGGGGCGGGCCTCGAGGCGACGATCGCGCCACTGCAGGCCCACCTGGCCCGCATCCGCCAGCAGGTGTTGTCAGCGCAAGATGACCCCGCTGGCTGGGCACCCCTGCTGACTGAGTTAAGCGACGACGGCCGGCAAGAACTGGACCGGCTGTTGATGGCGCTGGTCGAGTCCAGTTTGCACACCTTGGACACCGCAACCCTGCGCGACCTGCGCATCTGGTCAGAGCGGGTGCACCACCACCTGCTCAATATGCAGAATGAACTGGACACGCTGCTGCCGTGGCTTGGGTCCCTGAGCCAGCCGCCTGCGCTGTTCACCCGGGCAGAGACCGACCCGGCCATCACGGACGCCTGGCAGGTCCTACAGGACGCCCTGCCTATCACGCCACAGCTCAACGAGGTGCTTGAGGTCTGCAAGGTGGGACACGCAAGGTTGGCTCCACTGCAGGACCTGCTGGTAGATGGGGTTGGTCCAACCGACCGGGTGGAGGAGGCCCGTGCCTGGTGTGTGCGCCTGGCCGAGGGGCTGGACTCCGTCCGGATGGCTGCAGAGGATCTGCTGATCGGCCTTCAAGACCTGAGCGAGCAAGCCGAGGCCTATTTTGGGGCCATGGATTTCGGTTTCCTGTTCAACGCATCGCGCCAGGTATTCCATATTGGCTACAACGTGACTAGCGGCAGGATAGACAAGAACTATTACGACCTGCTGGCGTCGGAGGCGCGCCTGGCCAGCTTTCTGGCCATTGCCAAGGGAGACGTTCCTCAAAGCCATTGGTTGCACCTGTCCCGTCCTCTCACCCGGATCAATGGGGCGAGGGCGCTCCTTTCTTGGAGCGCAACGATGTTCGAGTACCTGATGCCCTCTCTGCTAATGCGCAGTTACGAAGGGACGCTCATGCATCAGACTCACGGTGCAGTCGTTGATCGTCAAATCGCCTATGGCCATCAACATCGAGTCCCCTGGGGCATCTCGGAGTCGGGCTACTACCGCTTTGATGCTGACATGCACTACCAGTACCGGGCTTTCGGTGTACCGGGGTTGGGTTTCAAGCGTGGCCTGGCCCAAGATCTGGTGATTTCCCCCTATGCTTCGCTGCTGGCGCTGCCAGTACGCCCCAGAGCTGTGATGCAGAACATCGCAGAGCTGATGAAGCAGGAAATGCTGGACCGCTATGGTTTTTTCGAGGCCATGGATTACACCCCTTCGCGGCTGCCTCCGGGTCAAGAGAGCGCTATTGTACGCTCTTATATGGCGCATCATCAAGGCATGATCTTCCTGTCCCTGGTCAACTATCTACAGGATAAGGTGATGGTGAATCGCTTTCACGCGGACCCTCGCGTGCAGAGCGCCGAGTTGCTCTTGCATGAGCAGGTGCCGCAACAGGTTCCCATCGAATACCCCCATCCAGAGGAGAGCGAGCCTGTTCGTCTGCCCAAAGCTTTGCCCACTGTGACGCCCTGGCAGGTGCCAGGGCGGGCTGCCTTGCCTCAAGTGCACTTCCTCTCCAACGGACGTTATGGCGCGCTGATCACCAGCGCTGGCGCCAGCTACAGCCAGTGGCAGGAGATGGACCTCACCCGCTGGCGCGCCGACACAAGCCTCGACGCGTGGGGAACCTGGGTGTATGTGCAGGATAGGGACAGCGGTGCCCTTTGGTCGGCAGGCTATCAGCCGACTGCCGTTACGCCCCAGAGCCAAGAAGTGCTCTTCTACGCCTACAAATCCGAACTTCGCCGCAGAGACCATGACATCTCTTTGCGCATGGAAGTCACCGTCTCACCGGACGATGACGTCGAGATTCGGCGCATCACCCTGACGAACGGCAGCAATCGCCTGCGCCGACTGACGCTGACCAGCTACGGTGAAGTTGTGCTTGCATCTCGGATCGCAGACCGCCGCCACCCAGCCTTCAACAAGCTCTTTGTTGAGAGCGAATACCTGCCCAAGCTGAATGCCTTGCTCTTCCATCGCCGCCCTCGTTCGACCGAGGAGAAGCCAGTCTACCTAGTCCACTCGCTAGTTATGGAGCAAGGGTACGAGATCACCGGCGCCCACGAGAGCGAGCGAACGCGCTTCCTGGGGCGTGGCCGGACGCTTCACTCGCCAGCAGCTCTGCGCAAAGACGCCCCCGGGCTTTCCGGCACCACCGGTGCTACCTTGGACCCGATCATGGCCATCGGCCAGGACATTGAACTGAAGCCCCACGCGACCGTGCAGATGGCCTATGTCACCCTGGCCGCCGCATCACGTGAAGAAGCCCTGGCCTTGGCCCGTCGCTATCAAACCTGGATCAGAATCCGACAAGCTTTTGGAAGGGCGCACGACGACAGCCGACAAGAATTGCACCAACTGGATCTCGGCACAGCAGAGCTAGAACGTATTCAGCAGTTGCTTTCGGTGCTCCTCTATCCCCATGCTGCCCTGCGCGCCGGCCCCGCTACGCTGGCGGCGAATAGCAAAGGGCAGCCCGGGTTGTGGCCATACGCCATTTCTGGTGACTATCCGATTCTCCTGGTACGTGTCGGCAGCCAAGAGGAAACGAACCTGGTACATGAACTGCTCCAGGCCCACGCGTATTGGCGCAAGCGGCAAATCAAGATTGACCTCGTCATCCTCAACCTGCAGGATACCAGCTACAACCAGGAGCTACACAACCAATTGCAGCGATTGATCGCCCACACTGGCGGCGATGCCTGGCTGAACCGGCGCGGCGGCATCTTTCTTCTGGGCGCCGAAAACATGAGCGAGGCCGACCGTGTGCTGTTGGAAACGGCCGCCCTGGCCATCCTGGACGGGGAAAAAGGTTCGCTGGCCGAACAACTGAAAGGGCTGCAAGAAGAGCCGACCCGCCTGCCAGCCTTTGTCCCTCCTTTGCTTAGCCCTGAGGACATAGAGCCCACGCCGCCGCTGGCCCGGCCCACCGATCTCCTCTTTGACAACGGCCTGGGCGGCTTTAGCACCGACGGGCGAGAGTACGTCATCTATCTCGAGCCGGGCCAATGGACACCGGCCCCCTGGATCAACGTCATCGCCAACCCTCACTTTGGCTTCCTGGTCTCCGAAGCGGGAGCGGGCTATTCCTGGGCAGAGAACAGCAGCGAAAATAGGCTGACCCCCTGGCGGAACGATCCGGTGGCCGACGCGCCGGGCGAGGCGCTCTATCTGCGTGACGAGCAGACGGCACAGGTCTGGTCGCCCACGCCTCTGCCTGCGGGCGCGACAGCCCCCTACCTGATCCGCCACGGCGCTGGATACTCCGTCTTTGAGCATCACAGCCACGGCCTCAAACAGCGACTGCGCCTTTTTGCCACCCCAGACGCACCGGTCAAGGTGGTACAGTTGCGGCTGGAGAACACGTGGAACCGCACACGGCGCATCACGGCAACCTATTACGCCGAGTGGGTGTTGGGCCCAGACCGAGACATACACCAGCAATATGTCATTCCAGAGTTTGACGCCGACAGCCACACATTGCTGGCCCGCAATCCCTACAATGAGGAGTTCGGCGAGCGAGTGGCCTTTCTTACCGCCAGCAAACAAGCTCACGGCCTGACCGCCGACCGTACCGAGTTTCTGGGGCGCGAGGGGAGTCTCAGCCATCCGGCCGCGCTCGACCGCATCGGGCTGGCCGGCACAGTGGAAGCTGGACTTGACCCCTGTGCAGCCCTGCAGATTCACCTCGATCTGCCCCCCGGCGAGGTGCAAGAGGTCTTTTTCCTGTTGGGTCAAGGCGCGAACCGACAAGAGACACTCCGGCTGGTCAAGCAGTATCAGGACCTGGCACAGGTAGAGGCCGCCTGGGAAGATGTGACCAAGTTATGGAACGGCCTGTTGGGCGCTGTCACTGTGCAGACGCCCGATCCGGCCATGAATTTGTTGCTCAACCGCTGGTTGCTGTACCAGGCACTCTCGTGTCGGGTGTGGGGGCGCTCCGCCCTCTACCAATCGAGCGGTGCTTTCGGCTATCGCGATCAGTTACAGGACGTGATGGCCCTGGTGCATACCGCGCCTGATGTCGCACGGGACCACATCTTGCGAGCAGCCCGCTACCAGTTCGACGCGGGAGATGTGCTGCACTGGTGGCATCCGCCTTCGGGGCGCGGAGTGCGCACGCGCTGCTCCGATGATCTGCTATGGCTTCCTTTCGTCACCGCACACTATGTAACCACCACTGCTGACGAAACGATCCTGACCGAAAAAGTGCCATTTCTCAAAGGTGCCCCCTTGGAAGAGGAGGAGATAGAGCGCTACGGACACTATGAAACCACTGCCGAGGTGCACACCCTCTACGAGCATTGCCGCCGGGCGTTGCAGAAAGGGACGACCGCCGGACCGCACGACTTGCCCCTCATCGGCAGCCACGACTGGAACGACGGTATGAACCGGGTGGGCATTGAGGGCCGAGGCGAAAGCGTGTGGTTAGGTTGGTTCCTGCACGCCACCTTGACCCGATTTGCTCCCCTGTGCGAGCGCATAGGGCATGAGGAACAGGCCGCCGCCTACCGACAGCGAGCCTACGACCTCCTCCAGTCGTTGGAGGCGCATGCCTGGGATGGGGACTGGTACCTCCGCGCGTACTATGACGACGGCACACCGCTGGGGTCGGTCAAGAACCGCGAAGGCCAGATTGATTCCATCGCCCAATCGTGGGCCGTCCTGTCTGGGGCGGCCGACCCGAGGCGCGCAGCACAGGCGATGGATGCTGTCGCTGAACGGCTCGTGCGGCGTGACGACCAACTGCTGCTGCTCCTTACCCCGCCTTTCGACAAGACGGCACGCGATCCCGGTTACATCAAGGGCTATGTGCCGGGCATCCGAGAGAACGGTGGCCAGTACACCCACGCCGCACTGTGGGCTGTGTGGGCCTTTGCCGAGCTAGGACAGGGGGACCGCGCTGAAGCACTGTTCCAGCTGCTCAACCCCATCTACCACAGCGACGCGCCGGAGAAAGTGATGCGCTACCGGGTAGAGCCTTACGTGGTAGCAGCGGACGTCTACAGTGTGCCACCGCATATCGGGCGCGGCGGTTGGACTTGGTACACCGGCTCGGCTAGCTGGATGTACCGCCTGGGACTGGAGGCTATCCTGGGGCTGCGTCGGGTGGGAAAGGTGCTGCAAATTGATCCCTGCATCCCAAAGAACTGGTCGGGCTACGAGCTAACCTACCGCGATGGCGGCACTTCCTATCAGATTAGCGTGCAAAACCCAGACGGCGTCAACCGAGGCGTGAAGCAGGTGACACTGGATGGAGAGCCCTTGTCCGGCGGGCATATCCCGCTGCCGGGCGATGGGCGACGGCACAGGGTACACGTCCTGATGGGCTGAAATAGGTGCGGTTTAAAGAGCCTTGCGAATCTTCCCGAGCGTGGCTTTTGGCTGCAGCTAAGCTGAAGAAGCCGGTAATCTCCTCGCAGCCGTAGTCATCGCAGTAAGCCCAGTCCGAACCCACGCTCCCGTTGAACTGGCTCAATGCAGGAAAAAGGGGACCCACTTGGGTCCCCTTTTGTTTTCATTCCAAATAGCAGCACCTTCACGCCCAAAACCTTAAGATTTTTCCTCCCCTCTTGACAAGAAACCTATTTCGTGCGATAATTCATTGCGTATATGTGGATACTCGAATATGCGGACAAATTAGGAAAATGAAAGAAGATCGGATGGACAAACCGCTGCAGGAAGAACTGGCTCAATTTCATGCGGGGATCTGCCAGGCTCTGGCTGATACCACACGCATAGCCATATTGTATGAACTGGCCGAGGGCCGCAGGAACGTGAGCCAACTGGTAGAGGCTCTGGGCAGCCCCCAGGCCACCGTCTCTCGCCACCTCAAAGTGCTGCGCGAGCGCGGCATGGTAAACAGCGAGCGAGACGGGGTAAACGTATACTACTCCCTGGCCGATCAGCGCGTCATTGAAGCTCTTAATTTGCTGCGGGGCGTCATGGCCGATATCCTGGGCCAGCGCAGACGCCTGGCCGAGGCGCTGAGGGCGTGATCAAGCAGTCGAGATAGCTCGCAACCACAGGCAGAAGACCGCCGTTTTCAATCAAAATCAAGATGAATGAAAACTGGAGGAACACAAATGAACGAGACTGATTCCAACAA
>JBGVTF010000368.1:0-2611 GCA_041862415.1 Anaerolineae bacterium
GTCTGAATGGCCTCGCCGATGAAGCGGCTGTCGGGGCTCTCGATGACCCGGCTCAGGGCACTGATGACCCCCACTGTCAGTGTACGGTCCAGGCCGAAGGGGTTGCCGATGGCCACGACGAACTGCCCCACCCGCAGTTGGTCGGAATCCGCCAGAGGGATAGGGGCGGGCAGATCCTCCGCCTCGATGCGCACCACCGCCAGGTCATTGGAGGAGTCCGTCCCGACGATCGTAGCGGTGTAGACCCCTCCGGCGGCCAGGGCTACCGAAACCGACTCGGCGTCCGCCACCACGTGGTAGTTGGTGACGATGTGCCCCCCGGTGTCATAGACGAAGCCGGAGCCGGTTCCTTCCTGGGGGACCGGCTGCATAAAGACGTCGTAGGCGATGACGCGGCTGGTGATGTGGACCACCGCCGGCCCGGCCTGGTCATAGACCGCCTCCACCTGGGCCTCCAGCGCGTTGGCCGGCTCCACTGCCGAGACAGGGGTCGCCTGGGGCGGGGCAGCCGTCGGCGTGGGCGGGACCGTGGGTGTCGGTGCGGGAGCCGTCACCGCTGGCAGGTCGCAGGCCAGAGCCGACGCGACCAACACGACAGCAGCCAGTGTGAGAGCAAAATGACCTTTACGCATGATACACCTCCTCTTTTCTATCATTGTTTATGTTGGCAACACTTGTGCCAAAATGCTGTGTATCAATTGGGAGCGAGTAACTCCTCCAGCTTGGGGGGACTGGCAGGCCACTGTCCCCTCTCTATCAGCCATTGTTTTTCGTTGCGCAGCGTAAGGTAGAACTCGTGAAAGGTCTCCTGCAAGATGTGGTGGTCCCGCTCATAGCGCGTCAGGATGGCCTGCAAGGTAGCCAGGACGAAGAAATTCACCCGCTTGTCTGTGCGGTCACGCAATATCACCTCTCCAGGGCAGGCGTGTATGGATGCTCTAATGGGTAATTCCACAGGTGAATGTAACCACAGTGTGGTCCATTTTGCCTGGTCGTACTTATCACGCAGCCGCAGGCGCATCGCCTGGGGACAAAAGTGCTTTTTCTGATCATTTTGCCAACACTCGCGCCAATTCTAGCAACCGCATATCCAGCGGTTTCTTGTTGGCGACGACCTCAGCCAACGGCGTGGCTGCAATCTCCCCCTTGAGCAGGCCTACCAGTAACCCGTGCTCGCCTTGGGCCAGGTGCTCAGTGGCTGCCGCACCCAGCCGGCTGGCCAGCAGCCGGTCGAAGGCGCCAGGTGCGCCGCCCCGCTGCACATGACCCAGGGTCGTCACCCGCAGCTCGAAGCCGAGCCGCTCGCGGTGTTCTTCGAAGAAGCGGGCCAGCCCTGTGGCATTGTATCGGGCACCTTCAGCGACCACCACCAGGGCGTGAGGTTTGCCCCGCTTGTAGGCAGCGCGCAGTTCGGCGGCCACAGCTTCCGGATCCGTCTCTACCTCGGGGATGATGACGGCCTCAGCCCCGCCAGCAATGCCAGCCATCAGGGCCAGGTAGCCACATTTGCGGCCCATGACCTCGATGAGAAAGGCCCGTTGGTGGGACGAGGCGGTGACTTTCAACCGGTCAATGGCCTCCAAGGCAACATCAAGAGCGGTATCCACCCCAATCGAGATCTCCGTCCCGTAGAGGTCGTTGTCAATAGTTGAAGCTACACCGATCACCGGGAAACCCATCTGGGAGAGCGCGTGGGCGCCGGTCTGAGACCCATTGCCTCCAATGACGACCAGGGCCTCGATTTCATGTTGATGGAATGTCCGCAGCGCTTTCAGGCGTCCTTTTTCAGTCTTGAACTCAGGGCAGCGGGCGCTGCCCAGCATCGTGCCCCCTTGCTGGATAATGCCGCCCACGTCCCGGGCTCCCAAGGGCGCAACGTTGCCGGCGATGAGACCAACGTATCCATGACAGATGCCGAAGACGTCCCAACCCTTATCAATGCCGGTCCGCACCACGGCTCGGATAGCAGCGTTCATGCCGGGGGCGTCACCTCCGCTGGTTAGTACGGCAATGCGTTTCACTCTTCTCTCCTGTTTCACTAGGTGACGCTAGCTCAGAGAGAACGGTTCTTGACTTGCATCCTCTCGTAGAACGCGCTCTTCACCATTTCCGATGTAGCAATATAAAGCACAGCAATGCCTCCCAGGACCAAGAGGAGCGATATAGGCAATGGGGTGAACCCCAAGAGCCCGCTCAGCGGGGAGTAAGGAAGAATCAGCGTAACCCCGGCGACGATCAGGGCAGAGATCAACAAGTAGCGGCCTGGCCTGCTCTTGAAGAAAGGTCGCCGCGTTCGAATGACCAGCAGAATCAACAACTCAGTCAGCACAGACTCCAGAAACCAGCCTGTTCTGAACTGGTCCGCTGTGGCACGGAGAACAAGCAGCAGTGTACCAAAGGTGAGATAGTCGAACACCGAACTGACCATGCCAAAGGTGACCATAAAGTTGCGGATGAACTTGACGTCCCAGCGCCGAGGTCTCTCGACCAACTCACGGTCCACACTATCGCTGGCAATGGTCATCGCCGGAAAGTCCGTCAAAAAGTTCGTCAGCAAGATCTGCATGGGCAGCATGGGCAGGAAGGGCAGGAAGAGGGACGCTCCAGCCAT
>JBGVTF010000369.1:0-2946 GCA_041862415.1 Anaerolineae bacterium
GCCAATACTGGCCGGGGGGGGCATCGGGCGATATGACCAAGTCGTACTGATCGCGCAAGATCTCGCCCATCTCCCACTGGCTTGTAGGGTAGAATCCATCCACCGGCGGGTTGTCTTTCTGCCCCCAAATGATGCCTTGCTCGTCAATCAGGTGGGTGAAAACGGTGTAGTCCCGATCCATCTCTTCCAGGCATTGCCAGAAAAGGGTCAAATGGATACCATCGCCAGACCGGAAACCACTTTCCATATTGTACCCCAAAAGCCGCACTTTGTCACCCAAAATCACTTCCTGGGGATGCTCTATATCTAACGAGGTCGAGGCTGGCGGCTCCCGGCGCGGTATCTCTATCGGACCCAACAGCAGTCCACCCCCATCCCTGGGGCCCAAGACCTGATCCGTGTAGAGAGCTTGCAAAATGACCTCGATGTGGTAGAGTCCAGGGGGCGTGCCAGGCAGGATCTCCAATTCACGCCGATCCTTGATCTTCTGCCCCGCCTGCCAGGTATTGGTCGGCATCCCATCGTAGAAAGGCCGACCTTCCTGCTGGCCCCAGATGTGATAGACGCTGTTGACCAGCTTCAGATAGACAATGTAATCCTCCCCCATCGCCCGCAGGGCTTGCCAGTACAAAGTAACTTCCAATTTGCCCTCGGATTGGAATGGCTCGTCCTCAATGTCATAGCCCAGGAAGAGAATCTGGTCACCCAGCTCCACCCGTTGGACGTGCTGCATGGGAAGGAGAACATCAGGCAAGGGTCTCGGCACCTTGTAGACCCAGGCGTATTCCAGACCTCTGAAACGCACGGTGTGTTCTGGCTCCAGAGAACGGAAGTATCCCACTATGTCCGGATTGGGAAGAAGCCGCTGCACGCCGTTGAGGTACAGAACGGCATAGTCCACGTCCTGCCAGTAGAGATTGCGTTTGGACAAAGGCCATGACTGTCCCACAAAGAAGGGGGCAAAGCTCCCATAGTACCAGGAGGCCGCCCTTAACTCGGTGGCGTTCTCCTTGCTGTTGAGATAACGCGCTGCCTCGTCCAAGCCATTGCCCCAACCGACTATGATGGTCCTGGCAGCCTGAGGGCCTCCACCCAGGAGGGGGTTGAAATAAGAGAGATAATAGGGATAGTGAGCCAGTGTTGGCCCTCCTTGCAATGTCAAGACCAACGAAAGGCCCACTGCCCGTACGGAGGCTCCAGGCCACCCCTTCAGCGAGGGCAATCGGCGAGGGACGAGAGACTTGATTGATCCAGCCAAGTCATATAACCCCACCGCAGCCAGGATGTCCAGGGCCGGGAAGATGGGCAGGTTGTAGCGATCACTTTTGTCAGCCCCCAGGGAGATTATGGCCGTGAAGGAGAGGGCAAAGACGACAAGGGCCAGAGAATGCAATTGCTGCGCCGTAAGCGACCGATTTCGACGTTCTCTCAAACCTCTGACCCAAAATCCAATGAAGGCCAGAAGCCCACCCAGCGTCAGCGGCGTCAGCTTGAAAAGCGTGACCACCGGGTAGAAAAGAAGCCCCGGGTCGCCTACGGGTTGTCCCATAAAAAAGTTGTTCTTGCCGTGGACCTGGGAGGCCAGGCTCAACGCCTCACCGAGGACTCGACTTATCGTGCCCAGGGGATCGACCCACATGACCGGCCACAGCAGGATGAACAGGGTGCAAGCCATGAGACCCCAGACTGCCAAAACCCATACGTCGCCGGCAATCTTTCTCCCCTGGACAACACGCCGATGGCGGAGGTGCGGCCAGTAACCTGTCATGAGCCTGGTCGAATGGCCTGCCAGGACCAGCAAACCAAGATAGGCCCCCAGGAACAGAGCCGGGGACTTGGTCAGAAAAGCCAGGCCAGCCATCAGTGCCGAGAAGACCAGATAGGGCCAGGAGCGGCCCTGCCCCAGATAGACCAGGAAACTTAGAACTGACAGGATCATGAAACTGGTCACCAGGGCATCCTGATGGATGAACCGCGAGTGAGCCAAATAGTACGGGTCGAAAGCCAGCAAGAGGGCACTCAAGAGGGCGATTTGGGGGTTAAACAGCTTCTTGACGAAGAAATAGACACCAACCACGCAAAGGGAGGTTAATAGCACTGTGGGGAATCTGACGAAGAGCAGGTAATCAACGGCAACGGGTTGGGCCGGCACTGCTTTCAGAAACTCGGCCAGACCACCCGATCCCGTTTGAGCCGTCAGCAGATACTTGGTCCATAGCCCCATAACTCCAGCCCACATGGTGGTCACGCCAGGTTGGGCGTAGTGGAAAGTCTTAGTGTAATCTCGCTCCAGCAGACCGGTGAAGAAATTCAAGGATTGCCGAATCCATATTGGCTCATCGGTGGTCAAGAAGACGTTCAAGCCGACGGCCCGTGGCACCAAGGCTAATAAGAAAAGGATAGCGCCAATGATCACATCTCGTTTCAACAACCAACTCACGCCCTTAGTAGTTTTCACCATCCGTGTCTCTATTCCCACGCTGTGCCTGCTCCCTGTCCTCTGTCCCTCTTCCTCGCTCCCCTATTCCACAGTGATCTCTGGGGCCAGAAGCACCCTGTTGCCTGCCTCCTCTTCCCCTTCAATGACCCTCAATCGCTCCCCCGTCTGCCACTCATACATCCCCACCTCCAGGCGGTACCGGCCCACCGGAATGTCGTCGGGTAGAACCAGATGATACCTATCAGCGACGACCTCCCCTTCCCGCCACCCCGACGTCGGACGCTCTCCTCCCCCAGGCCGATTGTCCTGCTGAGCCCAGAGACCATCCTCGGCGTCTATCAGATGGGTGAAGACGGTGTAGTCCTCCTCTATCTCCAACCGGGCCGCCCAATAGAGCGTCAAATCAACCGCGCCGCCTGGCGCAACGAGAAGATCATCCACTTCATAGGCCAGCAACTCGACCCCTTCGCCCAACCTCAGGTCTTGCAGATAGTGCACCTCCCCTC
>JBGVTF010000370.1:0-26127 GCA_041862415.1 Anaerolineae bacterium
AAAAGCAAAAAGCCGCCCTGATTCACAGGGCGGCTAGGGTTTCCTCCGCTACGACGATTTTAAGCTATCACCCCTCCCCTCTATCTGAAGGCGCAGTCTCTCATTTCGGCTGGCCGCTGTCGTCGTAGCCGCACCCCATGCCCCGGTAGGCGAAGCCCAGTTCGCGCATGCGCTGCAGGTCGTAGATGTTGCGGCCGTCCATCAGCACCGGTTGACGCATCAATCCCTTGATACGCACCATGTCCAACTGCTTGAATTCGTTCCACTCGGCGACCAGCATGAGCGCGTCGGCTCCCTCGGCCACTTCATAGGGGTCTTTGCAATAGGTGACGCTATCACCCAAGACACGCTGTGCGTTCTCCATCGCCACCGGGTCGTAGGCTTTGACCCGTGCCCCCTCGTACAGCAGAAGGTTAATGATCTCAACCGAAGGAGCATCCCGCATGTCGTCGGTGTTCGGCTTGAATGAGAGGCCCAGCACGCCGACTGTCTTGCCCCGAAAGCTGCCCAGGATGTGGCGCAGTTTGGTCACGAACCGCTTGCGCTGGTCGTAGTTGATCTCCATGACCGCCCGCAGCATCTGCGGGTGCGTCCCGTGCGTGGCGGCCATATACGCCAAGGCCCTGACGTCCTTGGGAAAGCAGGAGCCGCCCCAGCCGATGCCAGCCCCCAGGAAGTGCGGGCTGATGCGGTCATCGGTGCCCATGCCCCGCGCTACCTCCTTCACGTCCGCCCCCAGCGCCTCGCAGATGTTGGCCATTTCATTGATGAATGAAATCTTGGTCGCCAGGAAAGCGTTGGAGGCGTATTTGATCATCTCTGCCGTGCGCAAGTCGGTGATGATCGTCTCAGCGTGCAACGGGTAGTAGAGTTCGGCCACCCGCTCGGCTGCCTCCCGGCTGGTGGAGCCAAGCACGATGCGGTCGGGGTTCATGCAGTCATAGACGGCCGACCCTTCACGCAGAAACTCGGGGTTGGAGACAACCCAGAAGGGGATGCCGGGATCGGGCATGTGCTCGCGCACGATGTCGGCGACCCAATCGCCGGTGCCAATAGGCACAGTGGACTTGTTGACGATGATGATAGGCTGGTGAATGCGCCGGGCGACATCGGTCGCGGCGGCCTCGACGTGGGCCAGATCCGCCTCCCCACCGCCGCCCGAGGGCGTGCCGACGGCGATGAGGACGAACTCCATATCCTGCATCGCCTCGTCATAAGAGGTGGTAAAATCCAGCCGGCCGGCCTTGTGGTTGCGCCGCACAATCTCCTCCAAGCCCGGCTCGTAGATGGGCAAGATGCCCTTCTTCAAATTATCGGACTTTTGCTTGTTGCGGTTCAGGCAGACGACGCGGTTGCCCAGGTCGGCCAGACAGGCACCGGTGACCAGGCCCACATAGCCCACGCCGATGGCACAGATGTTCTTCATAATGGCTGTTCCTCCCCGTTGGTATATTGTTGGATTTCACTACCGGACAGTTTCTGAACAAGAATGCCACGAATGAACAATTGTTATGAATTTCGGTCAAATCTATCACAATTATACTACCCAATGCATTTTATGCCAAGTCGCCGTGTGCATCTCCCCTGAGTGTCGGCGCTCCGATCCTGTCTCAAAAGGGAACATAAGCCCCTCTAAGCTATCTCCCCTCCTCTGCCTTATGGACATTACACAGAAGAGTTCTGAGGTTGGTGGACCCCATGGCCGGATCGCACCCCTCCATGTCGTTCTCGGTCAACAAGTTGATGTTAGACCGATCCCACCCCAGGCCGTCTTTCTCCTCCGGGAACCACCAACCATGCTCGGCGGCCACCATCCCATAGGGCACCCTCTCTGTCACTTTGACCCTCTGCTGACATCCCCCTCGACGGGAGACAATCATGGCCCACTCCCCATCGCGTAGCCTCTTCTCCTCAGCCAGTTCGGGGTTGATCTCCACGATGGGATCAGGGTGACGACTGCGCAAGGGCTCTACCATTCTGTTCTCGGAGTGGAAGAAATAGGGAATGCGCGCCCCAGTGATGAGAATGTAGGGGTATTCTTGTAGCAGTTCCGGTGTGGCCCTGGGGCTTTCGGGGGGTTCCAGATAGCCGGGCAGGGGGTCATAGCCCAGGCGTTCGAAGAGGGTGGAGTACAACTCCACCTTCTTTGTAGAGGTGGAGAAACCCTGTCGCAGATATTTTCTAAAGGTCTGCTCCCCCCTGAGAACCCCTCGCTGGCAGAACTCTTCCCACGTAAGCCCGGAAGGGGAGAGGATGTAGTTGAGGGCATCGCGCACCGTGGGCCACCAATCTGCTTCGTCCCCTACCCCCTTGCCCAGTTCATTGAGAATCCGGTAATCGGACCAGCAATCTCCTACCTGCACCGCCTTCTGCCTGGCCATCACCAGACCGTGCCGCTTCCAAAGGTCGGCCACATAGTCCACCTCTAACCAGGTGGCCGAGGGCAGGACAATGTCCGCCTCTTTTGCCGTGGGAGTGAGAAAAAAGTCCGCCACCACCATGAAATCCACCCTCTCCAGGGCGGCCTTTACCTGGCGGGCGTTGGCCCTGGTGATCAGAGGGTTGGTGCTGATGAGAAAGAGACCTTTTACCGGATAGGGGTCCTCCTCCAGGATGGCCCGCCAGACCGCCTGGGGGTTGAGCACCGCAATAAAGTCGGCCAGGCGAAACTTTTCTCCTCCCAACCTCTTCTTCCTCTGCTCGGGGGAGAGGCGCTTGTGGAGACCCAGTTTGCTCACCTTGACCACCGGTGGTGGATTGAAGAAGGCATTCCCTCCAGGGACATCCAGATTGCCCGTGATGGCCATCAGAGAGATGAGCAGCCTGATGTTGTTGGTGCAGTTCCTGCCCTGCTCGATGGCTACCCCCCAATGGATGGCAGCGGGCGAGCTATGGGAGAAGAGCTCGGACGCTTCCTCGATCCTTTGGGATTCCACTCCGGTCACCTCTGCGGCCCAGGAGAGGGGGTATTCCTTCGCCCGCCGGCAGAACTCTTCCCAGCCGTGGACGTGGTTCGCCACAAATCCTTCATCGTACCAACCATTGTCAATGATGACGTTCAACATCCCCCAGGCCAGGGCCCCATCGGTGCCCGGCCGCAGGGGGAGCCAGACATTAGCCCGCTTGGCCAGGGGGGTCTTGCGGGGGTCCACCACGATGAGCTGCGAGCCCCCACGGAGGCTGTCCCCTAAATAAAAACCCTTGTACTCATCGGGGTGGGAGACCAGCGGGTTTGCGCCCCAAACCATGATGCACCGGGGCCTCCCCGCATAATCCACCACCGGGAGGTTCCCGCACAGGGCGATCCCGGTGCCAATGCGAGGGCCATAGCACACGTGGCCCGCGGTGAGGACATTGGGGGTGCCAAACAGATTGGCAAAGCGATAGATAAAGGCTTCGTTGTCCCGGCCTGTACCATAGCCCAACACCAGGGCCTCCGCCCCCCACCGCTCCCTGATGGCCAGAAACCGCTCGCTGATCTCACTCAAAGCCTCATCCCAACTGATCTTCTTCCAACCCTGGGCGGTCCGCCGCAGAGGGGCCGTGAGACGATCGGGGTGATGGGCCAAAAAGGGAGCCATCCTCCCCTTGACACAAATCCTTCCCCGGTTGATGGGGCCCTGGGGATCGCCCTTCACCTCGGTCACCCTTCCCCTCTCTACCCGGACCAGAACCCCACAGCCGCCATGACACCCCCGGCATACGCTCTTAAGTACCCTTTCGCTCGCAATAACCATGGCTAATCAGCTCCGGCTACTTTTACATTCTGAACCCGGATTGTGGGCATCATCATACCTGGCTCCTCCCGATAGTCTGAGGATATGGCATCCAGATTGTGGAGCAAGTCAAAGACATTGATACCCAGCATAGTGTTTCTGAGCGGGTAGGCAAGCTCCCCGTTCTCGATTTTGTAACCGAAATCAATGGTGGCCGAAATTTCTCCATTAACTGGATGAGGGGTGACAGATCCCATGTTCACATAGATCCCCTCTTTCGTATCGCTGATGATTTCACTTGCTGGGCAAGTTCCTAACGCGGGGATGACGTTGGTCGGTGCTACACCCCCCCAGCGATTGCCGTGTCCGGTATTCTCTTCGCCTGCCTTGTGGGCTGTGTAGCAACTGTGGAGGTGATTCACCAGAACGCCTTCCTCCACTACAGTCACTTTTTTACGTACAGTCCCCTCCCCGTCCCAGGACCCCGAGGCCATCCCTTGGGGGATATAAGCATCATCCCTGAGCGTCAACAGTTCAGAGCCGATCCGCTGCCCCCGCTTACCCACCAAATAGGAACGCTTGCGTTGTATGGCTTCCGCACCGGCGCTGGCACAAATTGCATGGAAGAGATCACCCGTAACCAGGGGGCCAAAGACCACAGGCAAACGAGCACTTTTGATACTCTTAGATCCGAGAAATCCCACAGCTTCCTTACATACTTTGGCTCCAAGACCTTCAGGACCAAAATCTTCCTCCATCCTGGCCACATCAAAGTCATAAAAGGAGCCCACATCATCTCCTTTCCTCACAATACAGAAGACATAGAACTGTATATCAGTCTTCCGATCTTCTAGCTCAATACCCAAAGAGTTCACTAGCACTCTTTCTGACACCCCCAGTCGCACCTCACCTTGCACCTTGACCTCTGAGAAAATGTCCTGGGCCGCATCCATCTCTTTTACAAATAACTGAATCAGGTCCCCGGCGCTCATCTGAGCTATCTTTTCGTCGTAGAGTCCTGATACCTGTTGAGATTCAGATGGCGCCGGCAGGGTCACAAAGTCAGGGTCAGGCTGGGCTAATTTGGCCGCAGCGGCCGAACGCTCAGCGGTTTCCAGCACATCATCCACACCGAATCCAGAAGAATGAGAAAAGCCAGTGGCCCCTTTGATAATAGACCGCACGGAGACCCCTGTAACCTTTTTCTCGCTAGAGTCGTGAATCCCACTCTTTTCTACGTTGATAGAAATGCTACGCCCGCTGTTGAGTTCCACGTCAGCGAACTGGGCCCCATGTTGGAGAGCCACTTGGCATGCCTGCTTGGCCAGTTCCATCAGATCGGACATTTTGTTCTCTCCTTGAACGTTCACTGTTCCTATTCCTGACCGCCAACCACTACTTCCTTTACCCGAACATAGGGACCACCGGCATTGATATGCATACCCTGGCCGGACTTGCCGCACCTCCCGGGCAAAAGGAATTCCAGATCCTTGCTTACGGCATCAATGTTCATCAACGTCTCCAAGGTCATGCCAGAGAAAGAAACATCTCGCAAGTGTTCACCCAACTGCCCATTCTTGATCATCCATCCTTCACCAGAGTGACAGGTATATTGGCCTCTCTCACAAAATACATATCCCCAGTGCCCTTCCTTCATAAAGATACCTTCATCAATGTCTTTAAGCATTTCTTCAAAGGTAAGCTTGCCAGGCGCGATGAAGGTGTTGCTCATGCGCACTATAGGGGAACAGTGACCATTCATGGCGCGAGCACTGCCGTTAGGTTCTACCCCAAATCGGGCTGCTGTCTCTAAAGAGTGCAGATAACCTCTGAGAACACCGTTTTCAATAATGGTCCTCTTCTGACCCGGAATACCCTCCGAGTCATAATGATATGATCCACTAAGCCTTGGGATGGTGGCATCGTCCATAATGGTGACACACTCTGAAGCAATCTGTTCACCCGTTTTTCCCTCTATGATAGATTGGCCGTTAAAGACGTGATCGGCCTCTGCGTTATGACCAAGCGCTTCGTGAACCAAGAGACCGGTAATAGAGGGATGAAGGACAACCGGGAATTTGCCCGAAGGGGCCCTTCGGGCACCGAGAAGCGAAACAGCCCTCTTGGCAGCCTTCTCAGTGAACTCTTTTGAACTGATTCTGTCCAAGAGTTCGAAGCCGACTTGTTCCGAGAAACGCTCATGGGCCATTTGACGAAGGGCACCCTCAACCGCTGTCATCGCTGTCCATATTGCCGTTCGAATCGTTTCCTGCTCGATCAGAGTGCCAGCGGTGTTACAGATCGTCTCGCGGGTCCAGGAATCACGGTAGCTCACAATGGTGTTACAGAGTTTGTCCCCAGCACAATCAATGCCTGCCTTCTCATAGTCGAGAACCCTTTTCACCTTCTCTTCCAACGAAAGGGATCGTGGATCCTTCTCCACCTCCACCCTCACTGTATCTACTACCGGCTGAATCTCTGCAACCACACCGGGATGAGCTACCTTGACCGTGGAGGCTTTAGCCATCTCCAATGCAGCTTGCAGGCATTGGTCCAGTGATTGGGAATCCACCGCATCTGTTGAGGCAAAGCCCCAGGCACCATCAACGAGGACGCGCAAGCCGACAGCCGAGCTTTTTCCCTGGCCCACCTTGTCGGCCTTCTTGTCCTGGACCGTTACAGTGGTACTGTCTTCCTCAAACAGACGGACGTCCATGAACTGAACACCCCGGCGCTTTGCCTTGTCTCGAATACTTTCTAGATGATCTTTCATGCTGTCTTCTCCCTTTCAACGCAAAATGCTTCCCGCAATGACAGATAACGGGGCGGCGGTTGGCAAAGCCGCTGAAGGCGGTTCGGGCGAGCGCGAAGCGCGAGCCACAAACGCGCCGTCAAGTGATGCGGTGGCCATCCTCGTTCAAGTAGGACTAATTATTCACATTTCGCTTCCAAGCCTGGTGGCTGGATCGGGGATGCGGCGTTGCCACTGGCAGATGCGTCAATGCTGTCTGAGGGCTACATCAGAGCCTACTCCCGTTCGTCCCGGATGTCCGCCAGCACATTATCGTGGCAGTTGTTGCCCACCAAGTTGGGGTCAGCGGTCTCCGCGACAATGATTCCGAAATCGTTGGCCGTGCAGATATTCCCCTCCAGCGTCGGCTGGGCCTGATCGGTAACGCCGATGCCAGCATTCCCATTCCCCGAGCACTCGTTATGGCGGGCCACGCCGCCAGCGTTGTCAGCGTAGGAGATGCCGACCTTCTCGTTGTCAGTGCAGACGTTCCCCTCCAGCGTCGGCTGGACCCGATCGGCCATGCTGATGCCACCCACATTTCCCGAGCACTTATTCCGACAGGCAACGCCGCTGGCGTTGCCAGCGTAGACTATGCCAGCCAACTCATTGTCAGTGCAGACGTTCCTCTCCAACTCTGGCTGGGCCTGCTCGCCAACGTAGATGCCCACGCTATCCCCAGAGCACCCATTCTGGCGGGCCACGCCGCTGGCGTTGCCAGCATAGGAGATGCCGGCTAGCTTGTTGCCGGTGCAGACGTTCCCCTCCAGTGCTGGCTGGGCTTGCTCCTTAACAGCGACGCCAAACCCATTCCCCGAGCACTCGTTCTGGCGGGCCACGCCACCGGCGTTGCCAACGTAGGCAATGCCAGCCTTGTTGTTGCCCTTGCAGAGGTTCCCCTCCAGTGCCGGCTGAGCCTGCTCGGCAACGGCAATGCCTCCCTGATTATTCCCCAAGCACTCATTCTGGCGGGCCACGCCACCGGCGTTGTCAAAATAGCCGATGCCGGCCTCCTTGTTGTCTTTGCAGACATTCCCCTCCAGTGTCGGCTGGGCCTGCTCGGCAACGGCGATGCCAAACAAGTTCCCCGAGCATTCGTTCTGGCGGGCCACACCGCCAGCGTCGTCCCGGTAGGCGATACCGACCTTCCCGTTGTCCGTGCAGACATTACCTTCCAGTATCGGCCAAGCCCGATCGCGAACGACGATGCCAATAGTATTGTTCTTCACGGCCACGCAGTCCCGCACGACTCCCGTCGTGCTCCCCTGAAGCCGCAGGCCAGCCCCGTCTACATGGACCGCCCCGGTGAAGCGGCAGCGGGCAAACGCCACCTCCCCTCCCCGCGCCGCCACCACGTCGGCCACCGCCCTGCCCTGGTAGCAGAAGGTGATATCCTCGGCAGCGAAGAGACCGTCGCCGCTGAAGCGGACCACATAGCCTCCTACATCAGAGACGATCTCGGTCTGGTCCATCCCTGTCCCCACCAAGCGGAGCGATTTGCAGATATCCAGTGGCTCTGCCAGGCGATAAGTGCCCGGCTCAAGCATGAGAGTAGACTCCGCGGGAACTGCGTCTACCGCCGCCTCCAGGCTAGGGTAATCGCCGCTGCCATCTGGTGCAAGCAAAGCCGTAAGAGGCCGCATCACTGAGACCTCCCCCAAAAGCCCCATTTTGGCAAAAATCTACCGAAATTCTCTGGATGTTCTTAACCACACTACCGGTAGTGTGGTCGAGCCCCAAAACAAGCGCTACAATCGTTTCTAAGCAAAAGGGCCAAAATGGGTCAAATCATGCACGCTATCGAGCGTGTATACATCATCTCGCTCCCCAAACCCGCCTAATCGCTGACTACCGCCAGCTCAGTGACCGCCCTCAGGGCCTCTGCTGGCGTCAACGGGCGCGGATAATTGTACAGCGGGCCACCAGGCCGCTCGTTGTAGAAAGGCCGGTTGCAGTCGGGGCAGCCGGAGGTCTGAAAGGCCACGCCATCGGCCAGCACTTTCGCTAGACCTGGCTGGCCAAAAGAGACTAACCGTCCCTCAGCGGAGCAAGAGAAATCCCCCAGAGTGGCCAGGTCGTGGGAGATAAGATGGCGCGCTACCTGCATCCGCCGGTAGGTGTCCAGTGGCGGCGGGGGCTGATCTTGCATGGGCGTGCCCCGCACCGGGGTGAAGGCAAAGAGTCCTACGACCACCCCCAGATTGTGCATCTGCTGGATCATCTCGGTCATCTCGCGCTCGGTTTCCCCCAGGCCGACGATGAGATGGACGGCCACGCGGCCGGGAAAGCGGCGGGCCGCTTCCTCGATGAGCTTTATACTGCACTCCCAGTCGCCCCCTTTCACCTGCCGGAAGACCGGCTCACAGGCGGCGTCCAGCCCAAAGCCCATGTGCTCGACACCCGCATCCAGCAGGGTCTCCACCTGGTCCACATTGCGAGGCAGGATGGCCGCATCCACCGGGAGATCGCAGACCCCACGGACGGCCTCCACCAGCTCAAAGGTGCGTCGCAGGTAATCTGGACCGGCAGTCACCTGGAGGCATACGCGGCGGAAATCGCCCCGCGCAGCGGCCTCGCCCAGACGGTCCAACACCTCCCCTTCATAGAAAGGAGGCCAGGTAACACGGGAGAGATTGATAGCCCGGGCAGAACTGGTGCGGGCCTGGGCGCAGAAAGCGCAGGCCATGCGGCAACGCCCCCCCAGCATCAGATAGGCCGTGGTAGGGGCCACATTCATTCTGATGTCAGCCAAGCCGAGCACGGCGGCTGTACCAATAGAGACGTTGACCTCGTCTCGCAACTCTAAACCCTCCGACTGAGCGTTCAACTTTACCTGTCATGCTGAGCCCTTCGACTACACTCAGGATAAACTCCGCGAAGCATCCCGTTCCTGGCTTGCAGAACGAGATTCTTCGTCGCTTCGCTCCTCAGAATGACACGACTTGCCACATCAGCTTCAGGGGAAACTCCGCTGTAAGCTTACACCCTCCGAAAGTGGATGGCCTCGCCGAAAGCGGCTGCTTTAGCCGCTTCCATGACCGCCTCAGGCAAGGTGGGGTGGGCGTGGATGGTCTGGGCGACATCCTCCGCCGTGGCCCCCAACTGGATGGCCAGGGCCCCCTCGGCGATGAGGTCGCTGGCCCGAGGGCCCAGAATGTGCAGGCCCAGGACCCGGCCCGACCCTTTCTCGCAAACCATCTTCACCTGTCCCTCTGTCTCGCCCATCGCCAGAGCCCGGCTGCTGGCCGAGAAAGGAAAGCGGACCACCTGGTAATCGAGGCCCTGCTCTTTGGCCTCCCTTTCCCCCAGACCCACCCCGGCCAGCTCGGGGCTGGTGAAGACGCAATAAGGCACCGCCCGGTAGTCAGCAGCCCGCCGGTGGCCCAGAGCGTTCTCCACGGCGACCTCACCCTCGTAGGAAGCCACGTGGGCCAGCATGTAAGTGCCCAGCACGTCGCCGATGGCGTAGATGCCCGGCACGCTGGTCTCCATGAACTCGTTGACCAGGATGCGCCGTCTGTCCATCTTGATGCCCAACTCACCCACACCCAACCCCTCGGCGTAGGGCCAACGGCCGACGGCCACCAAAACCTTTTCTGCTTCGACGGCCCCTTCGCCTTTGGCACCGGCAAACTTGACCCGCAAACGTCCGTTTTCCGAGCCAATTTCCTGCACAGGGGCATTGAGTTTGACCTCCACCCCCTGGGCGGACAATATCCGCTGAAAGCGGCGGGCCAGCTTGCGGTCAACGGGGGGCAGCAGGTGGGGCAGCATCTCGACCACCGTCACCTTGGTCCCCAGGGCGTTAAAGATGGAGGCGAACTCGACACCGATCACTCCGCCACCGACGACGGCCAGACTTGGCGGCAGCTCCTCCAAAGCCAGCAGATCCCGCGACGTGAGCACGCCGGGCAAGTCCAGGCCGGAGATGGGCAGCCGGGCCGGCACCGAGCCCGTAGCGATGATGATGTTCCTGGCTGCCAGTTGCTGGATGCCGGATTCTGATCCGCCCCCATCCATCTTGACCTGCACCAGGCCTGGCTTCAGAATCGTGCCCAGGCCCTCGTAAATGTCAATTTTGTGGCCCTTCACCAGTTCGATGACGCTAGTAACCAGGGTGTCCACCACCTCATCCTTACGGGCCATCATCTGTGGAAAGTTTACATCTATGCGGGCAGCGATGTCCACACCGTATCGCGCGGCCTCCTTGGCCAAGAGGTAGGCTTCCACGCTGCTCACGAGCGTTTTGGTGGGGATGCAGCCGTGGTTAAGGCACGTACCGCCGATGCGCTCCTTCTCCACCAGGGCCACCCTGGCCCCCAACTGAGCAGCCCGTATAGCGGCCACGTAGCCCCCTGGCCCTCCGCCAATGATCACGATGTCATATTCTATCATCCTAAAAGCCTCCATCAAATCAGTAGAGGCGGCTCCCATGCCGCCGAAACCGGGCATGGGAGCCCGGCCCGCTGTTATTGGACAGGCCAACTCACTCCTACAGCCTTGCCTGCCCTTTCCAAGACATCCAGGGCGTAGTCAATGTCTTCTTTGCTATGAGCAATTGTAACACAACTTGCCCACTCTTTCAATTCCCAACAAAAAGGCCACCGCCATGAGACGGTGGCCCTTGCGGCCTGTCACCTGCATTATAGCGCCAACTCTCGCCAGTCAATGTGGGCCGGGTCATCGGTACCCAGGCCCAGGGCGGCGGCCGTAGCCAGGTGTTTTGCCTGGCCGGTAACCCCAGCGGGGTTGCCACCGTTGGCCGACAGCCAGGAGGTCAATATCTGCATCCCGACGTAGTCGTGGGCCACCGGATCAAAGCTCATCAGCAAGGTGTTCCCCACGACGGCCTCGCCCCAACTGAAGGGGCACATCTTCAAGACATCCCCGATGACGAGACGGGTGCGGTCCCGGATCTCAGGCAGCGCGTTCAGTTCGGCAATGCCTGGGGCACAATTGTCGAAATGAATGGCGCTGGGTCTGTCCGTGGAGCCGTAGTGGTTCTTCATGGCGAAAGTCAGGCCAGAGAAGCCGTGCTGTTTCAAGAGGGGCAAGTTGATCAGAGCATCGCAGTCCAAGAGGATATCGCTCAACTGCTGGGTCGTGCCAGCCACCTCCCTCGGCTCCCGATAGCCCCTTGTAGCCCGGCAGCGCACGCCTGGCCCGTCCTCGTTGATGGTGTAACCAGCCCGCTGCAACTCCCCCGTGTTGCGGTCAAAGATCACGATGTTCTCAGCCACCAGGCCGACGGCCTGCAACTTTTCTGCTACAGCATAGGCCAGGGGGACGCTGGTGCCATAGTGGTTGATGGTGTTGACTTTGATAGCGATCCGTTCCGTGGGGTCAAAGAGAGTGCGCCAGGCCCTCTGAGCATCCTCTATGCCAGTCAACTCCACGATGGCCGCGTCAAGCATCTGGTTCACCACGTCGGCGGCTATGTCGTCCGGGCTGGAGCAGGCACCAGCGTGGCGGACCACAACCACCCGACTCTTGACCTCAGGGTAAATCCTCATTATCTCGGCGCGACTGACGGGCGCAGCCGTGGGCGCAGGAGCGTCGGTCGGCACAGCCGTCGCCGCTGGGACCTCAGTGGGTGGAACCACCGGGGTAGCCGTCGGTTGGGGTGTGTCCGCCGGAGCCGGCGTCCAGGTCGGCGGCAGTGTAGGCGTAGGGCTTACCGCTGGCGCAGGACCAGGAGTGGCTGTGGGAGCCAAACCCAACCGCTGGCCGCAGGCCGCCACCAGCCCCGCTACCACCGCCACGGCCCAGCCGATAAACGTGCGGCGGGATACCTTTTTGGTCATTGCCTTTTGCCTGTCATAAGTAGCGTCGAATGGCGCGTTGTTTTGCAAGTCGTTGTTCATGACAATACTATCTCCCTAAAACGTAAGCGTTCAGAAGGATGACTACAGAGAGTGCGACAAGGTGCCAGGCACTTCCGACAGATCACCCATAGGCAGGTACAGACTGTTTGGAAGACAACCTTCAGACCGAAGTAGCCATGTAAGTGCCTGGCACCTGAACGCCTGCCTCAAAATTACCAAACCACTTCGTACCCAAACTTTTGCATCACCCCGCCCGCTTGTCGTTTCCACTCGTCAATGAGCAGGTCCATCAGCCCTCGCAGCTCTTCCGGAGTGCGCTCCAGAGTCAGGGACAAAGCCTCGAAGACGCGGGAGGGAAAGTCCTGAGCCGCGGGCGGACGCCAGCCGAACTGGACTTTGAGATCAATAGACTGAGCCCAGAAGGCCTGTGCGAACCACATCAGTTCCCGGTGAGAGCTCGTGATCCCATAGTGGCCCAGGATTTCGACCAGCAGCCCATCCTCGTCAAGCTTTTCCCCCTCACCGTCCTGACTGAAGATAACAAAGGTGAAAGCACAACAGGACAGGCAGTTGCAGAGCACACCGAGGTACTCCATTTGCAGCATCTGGCGGATCACGTCTTCAAACAAGGCCTTGATCTCACCCTCACCGGCTGCGGCGGGGATGTCACCCTCGATCTTGTAGATCTGACCTGCGTAATGGCTGAAGAAGCGGGAGAAGGGCATCAAAAAAGTCCACAGCGCGTTGCAGTGACCAGCATTGCCCAGCGTGCCCTTGCCACAGGTGAAGACGCTGTCCTTCATCTGCGGATAGAGCGCTGCCAGGGCCTGGGGGCCATGACCGATGGCCTTGATAGCCGGATAGTCAGCCGCCCCCGCTCTCAACAACTCCACGATCTGCCCGGCGGCCTCGATGCTCCCCAGGCCAGCCTCACCCTGACGCAGGAACGAGGGGACATCGCCTTCCGGGATCAACCCCTTCTCCAGCCCCTCAAAGAGAGCCGCTATCCCCAGGCCAACGTCAATGATATCGCAGCCCATCTGCTCGATGGGCAGGATGATGCGCCGGTCTACCTCCTGGCGCAGCCTGACTTTGGCCTCAAAGGTGTCCTCCTTTGGCAGGAGTCCCAACATGGCAAAGGCACTGTAGGTCGGCTCGAAATCGTCCAGGAAGACGTCTCTGCCCTCTGGGGCATAGTCGGCCTCCACCCAATGCCAGTGACGGCAGTCCACCTGGCACCAGTGGCAGCCAGTGTGACCGTGGCGGGTGGCCAGCAATACTTTGGTGTCGCCGATATCGGCTGGGGCGTAGCCCAGGCGTTGGGCGTTCCAGGAGGGCAGGGTGTTCTTCCCTTGCCGGTCCTTGCCGGTGACGACAAGCTTGGTGATGGTGCCGCCATCCTTCCTGGAGAGCCGTTCGCAGTATCTTTCCAACAGCCCGCCGATGGCCGCGTTGGGGTTGCGGGCAAAGGCAGTCTGAGCGGCGCCGAAGAAGCGGGCCATGGAGACTTCCTCCCCCCTGAGCACCAGAGCTGAGGCGTAGCGAGCGAAGGCAATGCCTGCCCCGCCCCGTCCAGCGTGGTAGATAGCCTCGAGGGCCAGGTTGGCGGTCCGATAGCCGTGATAGGCCCCATCGCCCAGAGTGAAGACGCTGCCTCCCCCCTGCTGCCCACCCAGTTCCTCTTCGACCAGAAAATAGAAGGCGCTCCGCTGACCGCTGGGCAGCTCGCTGCTGTCCTTGAACTCTACCCGGATGTCCGGCGCTTGGCCCGAAACCACGATGTAAGGCCGCTTGCCATCCCGCTGGGGCGGGTTGACCAAAACGATGGCATCCAGCCCCAGATTCAACAACTCGCGGGCCGCCCGTCCCCCCACAAAGCTGTAGTGAGGCAGGTCCGTCAAAGGCGAGAGATAGCCAATGGTGACCTTGTTGCCCGACAGAAACGGCATCGGACCCCGGGCCAGGATCATGGCCTCGTGATCTTCCCTCAGAAGGTATTGGCAGAGAGCCTCACCGCTGAGGACAAAGTATTCCTCACGGGGGTCCTTCTCCAAAGTCTCTACCGGCAAGCTCCGAAGCCGGAAGCTTTGTCGAGCTGCGTCAATGACCAGCAAATGTCTTTTCATAGCGGATACTCTGTCAGCGCCGCCGGGAAAGCAACCAGACCACCAGACTCAGCAGTATGGAAATGCCGCCCCCCACGGCGGCGAACACGACACCAAGCACGCTCCCCTGCAAGCCGAATACGGGAGCTCCAACGCACAGAATGGCGCCACCTAAAATTGAAAAGACGAGGACAAGAATCCGGTTCAAGTTCCAGTTACTTCTTAAGATAGTCTGTTGGCGCCGCCGGGGAAGCAACCCGCTCACCCGATCCCACATTATGAAGATACTCCCCACGACGGCGACCACGATGCTAATCACGAAAAAGATCACCCCAGCACTACGCTGGCTAGCCACGTAACTTTCCTGTATGCCACGGGCGATAAAATCGGCTCTGATCTGCGGGGATTCGGTATCCTCGACTACAACACCCACAGCCATGACAGAGTCACCGATCTCAATGCCTTTGTAGCGAGTATCACTATACCTGTCAAAAGAAGAAGGCTCCTCCTCGATAGTTGTTCCATTCTCAAGGTCATAGTCGTCGTTCTCGACTTGCACCAGACCGTCGGACAGTTCCAGCAGCAGCGGCGGCGTCACCCGGCTGCTCACGGACCAACTGCCAGGCGTAGGTGTACCCTCGTCATCAGTGTCGATTTCGCGCTCCTCGCGTATGTAGGCCACAAACCCAGGGGATAAGGGTTGGACCGGGTTGCGGCTGCTGACGTGCCCTTCGACCAGGATTTCACGGCCCGGTTGGCCATCCCCCAGGGCGGCCACCGTGGTGACTGGCGTGAACTCCTTGACCCGGTTTGCAGCCCTGCTAGAGGAATACCAGGTCAGCAGGCCGCATAGAAGGGCCCCGCCCACGAAGAGGACACCAAAGATGGGAAGATACTTCCGGTTACTCATCTCTCAACACTCCGTTCAAGCTAACTCCCAATACTCGAACTCGTTGGGCACGTAGACGCGGATGGCCGACTCACCGTTGAGGGGACATGCGTACTCACAGATCCCGCAGCCGATGCACAGATCTCGCACCACGCGCGGTCTTTTGACGACCACCCATTCCCCCTGAGCGTTCAACACCTCGACCTCGTCCAACTTGACGGCCTTGTCCGGCACGGGACACATCTCCTCGCAGACGATGCAGTCCACGTTGTCGGCCCAGGGGATGCAGCGGTTCTGGTCAATGTAGGCCAGGCCGATGACCGTCTGGCGCTTCTCCTCCAGGGTCAGAGGGGGGATTGCCTCCGAGGGGCAGACCTGACCACAGGCATTGCAGGAATAGTCACAATAGCCCAGCCGCGAAACGAGCACCGGCGTCCAAAGACCCTCCAAGCCTGACTCAGAAAGGCCAGGCTGCAAGCCTGAGGTGGGACAGACTTTCATGCACTTCCCGCAGCGGATGCACCGGGCCAGCAGATCGTTTTCCCTGGCTCCTGGCGGGCGGACGGCGTAGGGATGCTCGCGGTTGGCGATGGGTGACGTACGCAGGAGGGCCAGGCCGCCCACACTCGTGGCCAGAGAGGCCAACAATTGCCGCCGCGAGGGATCGTAGGAACGCCACTCAGCCAGGCCAAACTGCCCTTTGAAAGTGACGCCTTCCTGGGGACAGGTGCCCAGGCAGGCCAGACAGACGATGCATTCGCCGGGATCGCTGGCAAAGCCTCGTTCAGGCTCAATGGTGCCCATGGTGCAATCCCCGCCGCAGCGCCGACACTGGTTGCAGCCAGGGCCCACCACCCGCCGCAGCCAACTGACCTTGGACAGCAGGCCCAAAAGCGCGCCCAGGGGACAAAGGTACCGACACCAAAAGCGGTCGGTGAGCAGGTTCAGGCCCACCATGCCGATGAAAAGCAAGGCAAAGAGCACGTTCAGTTGATAGAAGGACTGTTCGGCAAGCAAGATGGTGCTGCGCAAGGCCGTGTCCAGCCAGACCAAAGGAGCCTGCAAAGGACCAAAGCCATAGAGCCCGAACTCTACAGTGGTGAAGGCATAGTTCAAAGCAGGCATCACCACCGTGGCCAGAGTGCGGGTCAGGATGGTGATGGGATCGAGGATCAGCAGGGTCAGATTGGCAAACAGAGCGCTGATGAGCACCACAAACAGCAGGAAATACTTGACCTGCCGCCAGCCATGGCGGCTATGGAAAGCCGCCCTACGGAAGTGGAAGAGGTCAAGCAGCGTGCCCAGCGGGCAGACCCAGCCGCACCACACGCGCCCCAGGATCAGAGTAGCCACCAGGGTGACGAGAGCCCAGAGGAGTTTGGTAGGGATCGCTCGCCCGGCCAGGGCGGCGCTGATGGCCGCCAGAGGATCCAGACGGAAGAAAAGGTCCACCGGCAGCGGCGACCACCTGTCTTTGACGGTCAGGACGAACAAGGATAGAAAAAGCGCCAGAAACAGGTACTGGACGATCTGGCGCAAACGTACCCATCTTTGAGCGGTCATCAGGCTTGTATTTCCTCGACCTTGAGGTTCGAAAGATCCATTTCACCCAGGCCCATCTCGGCGGCGGCCTTGACGTAGGCAATGTCAGCACCCGCCAGGCCGAAGAGAGTAGCACCATAAGAGTCGGCGGCCACCGGGTCCTGGCTGGCAATGACGGTGTCCACTTGTTTCACATCCTCGAGGCTGCCGCCTGTGGGTCCGTGATCCACCAGGATGCGTACCGCATCCATCACCGTCAGGGTCGGGTAGACGAGGCTGGTCAGGTCGGCCAGCCGCTGGCCCAGGTTGCGATGGTACTTGCTGCGATCCAGAACGACACCCAGCAGGTTCTTCATGCCCAGGCTCAAGCGGGCCAGGTTGTGGTGCTTGGCGATGGGCACGTTGATAAAAACGTCAGCTTCCAACACATCCTGGTAGACCGGCCACTCCTGGATGTCACGCCCATCGGGGACGGGGGTTTTCTGGTATTTCATCTTGGCCATCTGTTCCATCTGGCCACCGGCGGCGGTCACCGCCTGGGCGATGCCGCTGCGTTCATAGGCCGCATCAGCAGTGCCGCCGAAGGGGTAGTCCATGACCCGCACCTTCTTGGCTCCCGCTCCCAGACAGAGGGAGACCAGGGTGGCAACCAGCTCGGGGTTGGTCGTGGCGGCGTACTCATAGGTGTGATAGGCCACGCAGATGTTGGGTTTGATGATGACGTCGTCACCCGAGTGGACGAAACGCTCGATGCCGCCCAGGGCAGCGATAGCCCGTTGGGTGATCTCGGCCGGGCTCGCGCCCCGGGCCACGGCCAGGTAAGCCTGATCAGTGGTCGGTCCCAAAGATGGTTTCCGCGCCAGCCCACCTGCCTCTCCAGAGTCAGGGCTACAGGCTGCCTGAGCCAGCAGCCCCCCTGCACCCAACGTGGTAGCCCCCAAAGCGACGAGGGATTTCACGAATTCGCGTCTGTTGATTTCTCTCACAATTGTTGCCTCACATTGTTGATCCGGGCAAGAATATGACAGCGAATCTGGGGGATTAACCGAATTCGTACCGTGACTATGAAGCTAAATCACCGATTCGTTTAATCCCTTGTATTCGATGTCGTATTTCGCCGTGAGAATTATACCATAATGGAACATTCTTGTCAACTAAGATTGTCAATTAAGTGATAAGGAATAGGTGATAAGGGATAAGCGACAAGTCAGGATGCTGGTGGTGAGCCACGTCTGGTCCGACCCTGATAGTGATAGCTGACAGCTAATCAGCAAGATTATCCAACGCCTTCTGGAGAAGTTCGTGAGCGATGGCCTGGTCTGGGGCCTCGAAGACAGCCACCAGGTATTGGGCGCTTTGGCCGGCCGCCGAGAGGTTCTCCAGGCTGCTACGTTCCAAAGCAGCGTGAGCGGCCTCGGCCGAAGCCGCAGCCGCGTCGGGGTACTCCACGACCAACAACTGAGCCCTGGCGTCGCCATAGGCGTAGACGGCCAGCACCGCGTTGGTTTGCTCGCTCAGGTTCAGGATGTTCTCCTCACCCAGCCATAACAGATTATCCAGCGAGAGCTTCTGGTGAAAGAAGCGGGCACTGCCAGGCACCAGATTCTCCTGGGGCAGCCGGGTCACCAGCTCAGGAAGCCCTCCCTCCTCAGGCATCCCAGCCGCCACCTGACGGGCCAGGGCCAAGAGAGATTCCTGCTCCGCCTCCCCGTAGGCGAAAACCCGCGCATAAAAGCGACCCTGCCAGAAGGAGACGAGCCGGCCCGGTTCCACAGCGCCGCCCGAGCCCAGGTCAATGGGCTGACCGGTGGCGTAGAAGGAGAAAAGGCCGTACGCATCGGCCGGGCTGGCCACCTGATACACCTCGACGATGATGGGGCCTTCCTGGCCGCGTTGGTACTCCTGGGTGGCCAGCTTCTCGAAATTGTAGACGAAGAACAGTTCCGCCTGGCCGTCCATGTAGTCAAAGAGGTTACCGGGAACGTAGACCTGCATTTCACCGGACCGTTCCCAGCCAGCGGCAGCGCCAGAAGCAGGCAGCAGGTCCTGGGGGGCTGGCCCCTTGCCCGCAGGAGCCCCACAACCGCCCAAGGCCATTATCACCACTACAATGACCCAAGCCAGTCGTTTTCTCACTTTCACCAACTTCACAGAGTCAACATCCATCTCAGGAGCAGGTCGGCTTTGATGGGCAGGTGGAGGACGGGTTCGGACAAGGTGGCCACCACGGCGAGGGCCAGGGCAAGATCGTCGTCCCAGCGCTGATCCTGGCGCACCTCGCACCAACCCCATTCCACACACAGGCGCTGGCGCAGCGGCCCGGCCACCTTGTTCCAGACCTCGGCAGGGCCTCTGCTGGTCAGGTCATAGAGATCGAGCTCGGTCATCAGGTCATCGAGAGAGCGATCAAGGTAAGCTTGCAGGGCACGGCGGTCGGTATCGGTCATCGTGTCATCTCCTTGACAGGCTCACTCACCGGCGGCGTATTTGCCGCGACGATTCTTTCGGATCACGAACCGCGTAGCGTACTCTTCCTCGGATAACGTTGCGACCTTGTTATCCACCAGGTCGGTCCGCAATGCCGCCTCTTGCAGTTCCGACCAACTGAAGTCAATCCCACGAACTCGGGCAAAATGCTTCTTTGGAATGACGGCCCAGATTGCGCCGTCAGGCACAATGTGACGCTGAAGTTGCGCGAAGCGATCCGACAACCCGGCCAGTTGTGTCGGCCAGAACAGGATGACGTTGTACGGTCCACGCTCCAGTGCGTCGAAAAAGCTCACCTCCTCCGGATATTCCTGTCGGAGTAAGGCAGCCGCCTCAGCAGGCGCGTTCAGCAGGCAGACGACGTGCCCCGATTTGATGCCTAGCTTTTTCGCCAGACCAGCCATACCGCCCTCCGATGACTATGTGGCCACCTTCACCGTTTTCGCGGGATGACAATCCAGAGGATCAAATAGGGCACGAGGCCTGGCAACCCGCCCGGGAGCAGCAGGATCAGGAAAAGCAAGCGAAACCACCACGGGCTGATGCCGAAAAAGGCGCCCAGGCCGCCGCAAACACCAAATAGAATTCCGTTTTGCCGCCGCAGTTCTTTGTCGTCCGTCATCGTCGTGTATCCTCCTTGAGAAATGTTAACACATATTGATATCAGCCTCGTCGGGCTGCCGAGCGAATGTCCTTGTAGAGCCCTATCTCGCCCGCGTGGCGGAACATCTCGACCACCGAAGTGGGGTTCATCCCCTTGAAGATACTGTTGCAACTGGCGATCATATAGCCCCCGCCAGCCGCTCCTTGCTCAATGCAGCGCGTGACCTCCTCCCGCACCGCGTCCGGGTCCGAATTGCACAATACATTAACATCTACGTTGCCAACCAGGACAAGGTTTCGGCCAAATTCTCGCTTCAACTTTCCCAGATCCATCCCTGCGGTCGGTTCCAGTGCGTGGACGCCAACAAAGCCTGCTTCAATAGCCATAGGCAATAATGATTCAATGGCTCCATCGCTGTGCCATATGACAGGGACCTCCAGTTCGTCAACAATACGGCGATGATAGGGCAGTATCAATTCACGCCACATCCTGGCAGAGATCATCGGCCCCTTGTTATGGCCCGCATCGTCGCCGAGCACAGCTACATCTATCCCCAGGCTGATTGCCTTTCGGTACATGGCGATACACCACTCGGTGCGAGCCTGCAATAGCTTGTGAACGAACGCTGGATCATCAACGAGGCGGAGAAAGAAGCGTTCGAAGCCCATGGCCATGTATCCTGCCGTGAAAGGGCCTATGTGGGATCCGTAGATGAAACAATGATCCGGGTAGAGCTCCATGACCTCTTTGATCCCATCCATGTCAAAGAACTGGTCCACATAGTCCAGGGGCGGGCTATATCGCCTGAGATCCCCCTCCGCATCCACCACACCGTCCGCGTAGAAACCGTTCTTCCAGACTCGCCCCCACTCGTCCACTCCATCCCTCCAGGCGTTGCTCTCTGCGGGCGTCCGGTTAGGTATCATGATACAATCCAGCCCCAGGTTGACATGGGCGCTTTGCAGGTCGTTCTGACCCAGTTCATCTACCATGTCGTCGTCAATCCAGATCTCAAATCTGGGCACTCGATCCGGTTCCTGGTGGCTGAGAGCTGCAAATACGCGTTCTCGGGGTTTCATCCTGGGATACTCTCCTCGTTGATCCAATTGTTGGTGCAAAGCATCGCCCAGACGAAGGATGGAAGGGCTTTTAGAACATCTATGATGCAAATATCATTCACACAGGACTGCTGGCAGATTTTTGTTAAGCAACTCTGCCACGATCTCATTTCCTCTAGCATTTAGATGTAGGTCTCGTTGGTAGTATAGCCCATCACGCTCACCTTTCATTTTCTCTCTCATTGCAGGGGTGAGATCAACCACCGGGATTCCATTCTTCTGGCAAAAATCTACGAGAGCGTTGGATAAACCATCAAGCTGGGGTTGTAGAGCAGAGTTGGTATATTTCATTTGCTCTCGAAAGGGGATAATGACAACCACAAGTTTTGCATCATCGAGCTGTGCTTGTATCTGTTCATTTGCTTCCAAGATCGCTCTTTGGGTAATATCAAACCCCTCTGCTATCGATGGATTCGTCAGGTCGGTATGGGTCAACCACCAGATCAAATCCGTGTCACGAGGAATGGTTTCGCCATCGGCTTTGGCATGATTGTAGAAAAGGTAGCGATTATACCGAAAAAACGATAAGGTGGTGTAGATCACTGAATTCTGGGCCAGCCAAGCACGGATTGGATTATTCCAGAATTTACCTTCAACAGCACCCTTGCCGAATTCCTCAAAGCGCCAAGCATCGTTCGCATCATTGGGGAAAAAAGTCCACAAAACCAATTTGGGCTTCAAAGGCAAACCATATCTTTTCAGCATGTGCAGTTCCTGCTGTGGGCTGTAGTCAAGCACGCCTAGATTGGCGAAATCCCTGCCCGTTTCCTTTTCCAGTATTTCAACCCAACACTCCTGCATTTCTACACCCATGCAAATAGCGAAAGAGTCACCGAGGACAATGGCATCAACTTCTCCATCAATACCATCATCTCGGAAACCAACGTTATCATACCCAAGCGAAACCGTTGAAACAGAATAAGTGTATACCATTGTATCATTTATAGGAACCGGATAATCAACGAGATCAGGGGCGTATACGTATCCCAGGTTTTCGTCCGGTCTTAATCCCCACCTCTGATACTCTTCATCTCGAAAATATAAACTGATTACATCTGGAAAAAAGCCGGGAATAAAACGAATAGATACTTCAACAATTAGCAGGGTAAACAGGATACTCGCTGAAGCCAGAGCTATCAATGTGAGCTTTGACCTAAGATTGGAAGCAGATGATGAGCGACTCATTGCTGACCTAAACCGGCACATCGGCACGCCTCGTTCTACTGTTTTAGCGGAGCGACATCTGATGCTATTCTATCAGAAAGCAACAGACATGTCAATGGCCGACAGTCCCCGCTCATCCTCTCCCAAAGGGGCGCCACGAGCCAGACGGTGTCCAACCCCCTCCAGAGACAACAAGAACCGGGGGCCGACCGACAGCGCGGCCGGGACCCCCGGCTTGCAAGTCATGCATTCTATTCCATGGCACCCAACTCGATGGCGTGGAAGGACTCAACCCGCTGGCGGAGTAGCAGAACGGTTCGGCTGAGACTTCGGCAAGCTCAGTCCAGCCGCTCAGCAGAGCCTTGTTCTGCGCCAATCGGACGCGAAACAAGTCTCGCTACTCCTGAAGAAAAACTCTTAGCATCGCGTTGTGCGAGCTGCTGAACTGCGGCGAGCGCCCTCTATGTGAGCTGTAGCTCCAGGTTCACCATTTTGGCCGGGACGAAGCCGGATTTCTCGAAGAAGCGCAACAGGTCCCAATCGTTCCAATTGACCAGGGTGTAGATGCGCTCCACTCCAGCTTTTTTCAGATTGGTGACGAATTCCTTCATTAACTCGATGGCCAGCCCCTGTCCCTGATAATCGGGATGCACACCGATGGTATCAAGGGAAGCCGTCGTCTCCGGGATGCCAAACTCCCCCAGGTAGACATTGCCCATGATAAACCCGATCACCTGGCCCTCCTGCTCGGCCACCAGAGAGGTGACCAGTTGGCTGGTGTCGTCCAGGGCCAGGGCGCACTTGCGCTCGTAGTAATTGGGGCGTCTCTGGCCCAATACCTGGGCATCAATGTCTACGATGGCATCAATATCCTCTTCTTTCATGACGCGAATGAGCAGCTTGTCTGGATCAATTTTAGGCACCGGAACACCTCCTTTTCAGATTTGAGATTCGAGATTCGAGATTCAGAACAGGTCATCCAATTCGTCCATGCCGCCTCCCGGCATCTCACCATACTGCTGAAGGTATTGCTGCAGCAATTCGCTTTCCCGCTTGGTGTACATCTCGTCTTCTTCGTAGATGAAATAGCAGGCTTGCTCGTTTGTCTCCAACTGCTCTTCCAGATCCTGGCGCAGATTCATGACGCCCTTGATGGCAAAGACCTTCTTCTCCTCATCCAGCAACTGGTACACTCCCGCCGCGTCAGGGACAGTGCTCACGTTCTCGACGTTGAACGCCAGCCATTTCTCAGGCGGGAACACCACCTGTGACATCAAAGCCCTCAGATGACACCTCAGGCAACGCCTGGCCTCCGCCACAGCCGCTTCCACACTCAGCGGAGGCTCTGATTTGTCCTGCCCGGCCAGTTGAGGAGGTGGAGGGGAATAGGGTCTGGCCAGACAAGTCCAATCGGGAAAGCCTTCGTCGCGTCCCAGCCATGGGTCAGTTTCCTCGGGCTCCACCAGCGTCTCTTCGATGATCCCATCGCCGCCCAGGTAGCTGTCAATGGCGCCAGCCGCCCGCCTTCCAGTGTCAATGGCCCTGATGACCGAGTGGGAGCTATCACCGCGATGGAGGGCTATCTGATCCACCAGGATGTCAAAAAAGTGTCGCCCTCGGCTCACCGCGTCCCAGTACTCAACTGCGTACTGGACAAAGTCCTCGGATATGCCACCGACCACCAGGTCCCCACCGGCGAAGACCCCCTCTCGACTGGTAGCCAGCGTCTCCGGGTCAACGGCAATGCTGCCCTGGGGGGTGAGCTTGAGCGCATCTCCATTTTCTCTCTCGGGGGAGCGAAAATCAGGCACTCCGACATAGGTGACGCCAGTGCCCAGGAACACAGCCTCGAAACCCTCGGCGAAAAGCTCATCCACCGAGGTCTTGTGAGTGTTGAGTTGCAGGTCCACCCCCATCTGCAGGACCTCTTCAATATCCTGCTTCAGCGCCTCCCTGGACAGGCGCTTTTTAGGGATAGCCGTCCGCAACATGCCGCCGGGTGCAGGTCCTGCTTCGAAAACGGTGACCTGGTGGCCGCGCCTGGTCAGGTAGTAGGCCGCCGTCAACCCCGCCGGCCCCGAACCCACAATGGCGACCTTTTTGCCCGTAGGGGTGACAGGTAGAAGATTCTCTTTCCAGAGGCCATTGCCCCGCTCGGCGGCAGCGCGCTTGAGAGCGCGGATGGCGATGGGCTGGCTCACCTCACTCCGGCGACATTCGGCCTCACAGAGGCGCGTGCAGATGTAGCCCAGCACCGAGGGGAAAGGCACCTTTTCCCGGATCACAGCCAGAGCCTCGTCGAACTTGCCCTCGGCGATGTAGCGGACATAGCGGGGAACGTCTATGCCCGCCGGGCAGGCGTTCTGGCAAGGGACCAGAACAGCTTCGCGTTGCGCACCTTTGGCTTCCCTCCTGTCCACCAGAGCACCGGTAGGGCACACCTCAACGCAGGTGGTGCAGAACTTGCAGGCCGACTCACCCAACGAAGGCCCTGTGGTCGTGCCGACGATGACCCGGCCATCCTTGAAAACGAACCCCAGGGCCTCCACCCCCCTCAACTCCCGGCAGGCTCTCACACAGCGGGTGCAGCCAAGGCAAAAGTTGTAATCCCTGGTGAACAAAGGCTCCTGGTCAAGGACGGGAAGGCCAGCCGGGATGTACTTGGGGATCTTTTCACTGATTCCCACGTACTCGGCTACCTTCTGCACCTCGCAATGGCCCAGTTGGGGACAACAGCGTTCGTTTTCCGGCACGTTGCTGGAGCATTGGGTCCGGCTGCAACCCTCTCTCTGAGCGCAGGTCAGGCAGTAGTGAGGGTGATCGGCCAGGAAGGGAACCAGGTTGTCCATCCTGAGCTTTTGCACCTCCGGCGTGTTGGTGTGCACCACCATCCTCTGCTCAGCCTGGGTATTGCACGAGGTGGGAAAGCCCTCCATCCCTTCGATCTCTACCACGCACAGTTGACACCCTTCGAACTCCTGGTCCAGGGTGTCGCTCTCGATGCGCTCGTCACCCCGGTAGACAAACTCCACCGGCTTGAGCCCCTTGGAGGTGGGCAAATCGGGATGGTAACACAGCCTGGGGATGTAAATCTCCACACTCTCGGCTGCCTCCAACACTGTGGTGCCTTCCGGCACCTCAACCTTCACATCATCAATGGTCAAAGTAATCATGTTCACCTCCGACACCAACACCTAAATCGCCCACAACTCCTTGAGGGGGCTCGGCCCCTTCTCCTTCAGATGCGCGACCATTTCGGTCACCGTACCGGCGAAGAGCGGCCCTTCAGCGACGCTGAACCAACGCACCCATACCCGGTCCTCGTCCAACCCGACCTGGCTCAGGATATTCCTGAGGATATCCACCTGTTGGCGGGCCTTGTAGTTGCCACTCTGATAATGACAATCGCCCAGATGACAGCCACCGATGAGAACTCCATCGGCCCCGTCGAGCAAGGTCTTGACGACGTATAGCGGGTCTACAGCTCCACTGCACATCATGCGGATGATCCTGACGTTGGGCGCATACTCCATACGGGTGCCGCTGGAAAGGTCAACTCCTGTGTAGGCGCACCAGTTGCACAGGAAAGCGATGATCTGTGGTTCAAAGTCATTCATGCCAATATCTCCTCCGGTTTGCTCCGGCTGGATCTGCAATCCAGCCGCCAGCCCACCGGATTGCAAATCCGGCGGGAGCGGAAGTTATCCCACGGACCCTCATAGCACAGCATCCAGCATGGCCATGATTTGCCGGGCCCCAAAGGTGCGCTGCTGGCTGGCCCCGTTGGGGCATACGGTGACACACAGGCCACAGCCCCGGCAAAGGACCTCCACCACACGGGCGATCCGTGCCACATCGTCCATCTGTCGCGCCCCGTAGGGACACA
>JBGVTF010000371.1:0-8664 GCA_041862415.1 Anaerolineae bacterium
AATCATCTTCGCCCATTTGTTCCACAAACTGGATAGCAGCTTGGCGCATGTTCCTTATCTTGTTACCGTCCATGCTCCCCGATGTATCGAGGATCATGACCAGGTTGACGTCTTTACGCGCCGCCTGCCATAAATCTTGCACGGCGTAAATGGTATCCACCGTGGGCGGGTTAAAGACAACCTCCGGCTGGGATAGATCAACGCCGCGGGCTGCGTCCAGAGGGGCGCCGACGGTAACACTATCGTTAACCGGGCGCAAGCCGTTGGCCACGGCCAGTTGCTGCGCTTCTTGCCCCAGCAGATAATCGCGGAAAAGCGTGGCCGCTTCCTGGATTTCGGCGCTGGCCGAACCGTTCACGCAGGCGGGATGGGTGGCCACAAAGGTTCCTTCAAAAGGATAGATGGGCACAATGTCCGGGTCTCCAACGCCATAGCGAGTGACAGTGCTTTCGTACATCACGGCCGCTCCCAGGTAACCGATGCCCCGCTCGCGCATCGTCTGTCCGAGTTGGTCGGTGGAGGTACTGAACCAGGAGACAGTACCCTCAAAGGCGCTCACAGAAGCCTGGACAATCGGATTCTGAATGTCTTCTACCGTGACAGCGTCCGTTTTCGACTCAGCCGCCTGGACAATGGCCAACAGGGTACTGGTCCCGGTGCCGGACAGGCCAGGGTGGGTGTGACCCATGCGCAGGGTTGGCCCAAACTGACCGCCGCTGTAATAGGCCCAGGCGGATGGGTCAGCCGCGAGGCTGCCAATATCCAGCCAGCCCAGGGAGCGCCCAGGCCAGCCCAGGGATTCGGCAACGGGCCGCCACATGGCAATGACCAGAGGGCTTTCGGCGACGCTAACGCAGTTCCCCTGGAAGCTGGTTTGGCCTCGCTCGGCCAGAACGTTAACCCACACCTCACTATCCGGTATCCACAGAGTTGGTAGATACGCATCGGCGGTCATATCGGTTACGGCCTGCCCTGGCTCTACCGGGTTCAGGCTGGCAAAAACGGACTTTCCAGTGGCTGTTTCAATCTTGGCTTCGTTAAAGTCGTTAATCGCGCTTCGTAGCCAGGGAGTAAGGCTGGAGTTGGCCACAACTTCAACCAGGACCGCGTTACGGGGTGGGCCTTTACTGGTGCTTAAACTACAGGCCATGGTCGTCAAGCCTAATATCGTTATCAACAGGAGAATGTTAAAGAGAAGTTTTCCTCGCATGGTTCACCTTCCTTCAGTAAACATTACTGTCCGTAAAAGAATAACTTCCGCTCCCGCCGGATTACAAATCCGGCGGTCCGGCGGCTGGATTACAAATCCAGCCGGAGCAAATCAGGAGTTATGTTCTTGGGAGTCGCTACCGTCCAACAGTAATCAGAGTCATTTCCACGTAGCGATCTTCCGCCTGCTTTTCCGGGTCCTCGGTCTCCCAGTGATCCTCCGGCGGCAGGGTGGCCTCCACAATAAAGCGGGTGGGGTCAATCTCCTGGGAAACCAGGTAATCTACCACCGATTGCGCACGGGCCTCGGCGAATTCGAGAATTTCTTCCTTGGTGTAACTGCCGGGAGGACCAGGCCAGGCGGCAGATCCTTTGACGCGCAGGAACAGGCCCACACTTTGCTGGAGCGTGGGGAGGACACAGTCATCCAGAATCCGACGCGATTCCAGGGTTAGCTCTGTTGATTCTGGCACAAAGGAGAAACGACGGCAAGGCAAGACAACCAGGGTAGCCGCATCGTCTGTACTGACACCAGACAGGTCAAGTTGGGCAGAGATGGAAAAGGTATCGTTGACCGGGTTGCCGCTGGCCTGCAATTGGGCCTGCGTGGCTGAGCGGGAGACAAACCCTGGGTTGACCAGCTCGGCGACGTTGTCGTCTGGCACTTCCGCACCGGAGGCGGCCCAAACACGCCGGGCGATCTCCAGACGTTTGACGATGGGCGTGGTATCCCGCATGACAAAGGCATTGTCACCCAGGTCGGCCTGGGCCACGCTCTCGAGCCACAGGCTCAAGTCCTCAGAGGCACTTTCGGGGTAGACGAAACTCCAGTCGTTGTGGCCCCATTCGGCAATTTGCGCCGCGGCGGTATCAAAATTCTCCACCTGCGCTTTCAAAGAGTCAAACCAGGTGTCGTGAAAGTTTTGCACCAGGTCAGGCTCGCCGGTGATGGATTGTCGGGATGTAACGATCACGTCAATGACAATCCGCATCTGACTCGAGCTAAGCAGGGGAACGCCCCCACTCGCTTCGGCATCGTAGATGTCCGGCTCCCAGGCGGAAACAGCGTCGGCCTGCCCGGCATTGAAGGCTTCAATGGCATCGGCTACGCTATCCTGGGGGACCAGGGTCACGTCAAAGCGTGGGTTGAGCCGGGCAATCGAAAGGGTGTAGTAGACGAAATACTCACCCACGCTGCCCCGCGAGAAGGCAATACGTTTGCCCGTCAGGTCGTTAATGGTGTTGGCGTCGCGGACCCACAACTGGTCCGCACCGGCGCTTTCGTCAACGATGGCGGTGATAATGCCAGGGCTGGCCAAAGCGACCGAATCCAGGGTAGTCAACAGGCAATCCCATTGACCGCTATCGAGCAAGGCGGTGCGCTGTTCTTCAGAGATGTCATAGTCTGGGTTGTCATCCAGTAGAAAGGGAACAATGCCCAGGTGAAAACCGTGCTCAACGTCTTTGCCCGACATTTGCATTTGCTGCAGGGTGAAATAGCTGCCAAAGGCATCCGCCCCGCAGACGTAAATGGGCAAGCCATCGTTGGGATCATAGTCGGGCGCCCAAATGGGCTCTGGCGACTCCAGTTGCACAACCGGTGTGGCCGGGGTCAGAGACGGCGCGGGCGTTGCCACGACGGCCGCAGTAGGTGTGGGTCTTTCCTCGAACAGCCCGCTCAGGAGAGTGAAAGAAACCCCAACGCAAACAACCAGCAAGGCCAGGCCCACAATGACGAAAAAGACGATTCGGGTTCTACTTGTCTGCATGTGTACCTCCTTGATACTCTAACTGACTAGACATTTGATAGACTTCATCCATGGTAGCCCCAATATCTTCCAAAGCGCTGATCTGCTCTGTCATGTCCTGCTGCAGTCGCTGGGCGCGACTGCTATCAACATCTTTGGCCCCGAGCAGGACAACCTGAGTGTAGACGGTGCTCATGGCGGAGAGGGTGTTTTCAAGTTGTAGCTGGGCTTTGGCCATCGTGTCACGTAGGTTTCTCAGGGTATCCCATTGGGACCGTTTGATAGCAACAGTCTTCTCCAGTTCCTCTCGAACCGAGCCTTCCTTTTTTTCTTCCTCGTCCAGTAGCTTCTCATACTTTTCCAATTCCTCTGGCACGGTGTCTATGTCTCGGGCGATGACGGTGTCATGCTGGTAGACATCCAGGCCTTGGGCCAAACGATAGACCTGGGCGATCCAGTCTTCGAGGCCCCGGGCCATGCTGGAAAGGTAGTCGTCCAAAACAGAATCTTTTTCACGCTCAATCTCTTTGACAATCAAATCACGATATTCCAGGGCTTTGGACAGTCTTTGCCGCAGATCAGAAGAGCGCAGCTTGTTGATGTCGAACTCTCGGTGAAACATCTCATCCATCGCTTGCTTGTATAATCCTTCATCGCGCAAGGTGGTCAGCACGATGAGCGCTTCACCGACCAGGCCGAAGAGGAGCCAAAGCCACCACTTCCCTGGAAGCCAGGATAGGTTCAACAATGAAAGCCCGGCAAGAATAATTGTTATGGCGATGACCACCGCGCTCTCAGGGCGAAAGAAGGCGTAGGAGAGCACAGCTTTCTGAATCCGTTGTTTCATTTGTTCGCTGAGTCGCTTCTGGGGCATAGGTTTCACCTAATTATATCTGGTGGGTAACCACTCAACTGCTCCCGCCGGATTTGCAGTCCAGCCGGAGCGGGCGAGCGGTTAGTTTGCTGGGACGGCGTAGCCCAGGTTGTGCATAACGTCTTGAGCTGTTTGTCCGGGGATGATTTGGAATTGATACGGACTGTCGTCATCCCGATCAACGATCAATTCGACTGCTTCCGGCAGAACGCAATGCTTGGTGCCGCGCACCCCGCCCAGCATTTCCTGATAGGCACCGATACAGAAAAAGCCGACGTACAAATCCTCGGTTTCTACAGGCAAATAAAGGGGAGATTGGCTTGGTTTGGGCGGGTATACGTCGTCGCTGTCACAGGTGATGCCACCCAGTTGGACGCGCTGGAAGGGTTTGTCCAGGTGGTTCAAAGGAAGAAGGATAAAGTGTTCGCTCAGAGCCCAAGTGTCAGGGAAGGAGGTCATGATGGAGCCGTCAATGATGTACCAGGGCAACGCCGAACCATTGTCCTTGACCGTTAGGACCTTGAAAAAGTGCGCACCATGTTCGGCCGTGGTGTAACGGCCGAATTCGCCCATCACGTCAGGAACAGGTACATTGTGATGCGCGCAGACTTCCTGAAGGGTGGTCAGCAAAAGACGGACAAAGGCATGGTAGTCGAATTGAAAGTCCAGGGTCATGGGGACGGGCGTGCCGCCTCCAAAGTCGAAAATGCTCAGGTCGGGATGACGTTGCCGCAAGCGGGCGTAGATCTCGATGGTTGGTTTGAGCCTGGCCACGAAATCGCGCTCGCTGGTAATCTGACTACCCACCATGGCGTGATAGAGCTTGAGACGCAGGTTCGGGGCCGCAGCGATGGCCTCGGCCCCTTCCCAGAGGTCGGCCAGTCTCAGCCCGAAGCGAGAATTGGCCGCCTCCATCTCTGTCTCGGTTTGGTGATGGCCGTAGCTCTTCTGGCGCAGGCCGACGTCAAACCGGAGGCCGGACTCGATCAGGGGGGGCAACTCCGTCAAGTCTTCAAGGACCGGGATCAGGTTATCATGCACAGATTTGAGGTGAACGAGATTATTGGCATACGCCATGCCCGCTGCTTTAAAGCCATTGGCAATGACCATTCGCTCCGGGGGCAGACGACCGGCCGCTTCCATCAACCGGACAATCTCGGCATCAACCCTGGAAGACATTTCGTAATGTGCCCCCACACCCAGCGCGGTGCGCACCACCTCCTCGGCGGTGTTGGCTTTGGAGGCGTAGGCATAATGGAAGCGACCGGCGTAGCCCACTTCGGCGATGACATCGGCAAACACCTGGCCCATCTGCTGGATTTTCTGGCGGATTTTGGGTAGATAAACCAGTTCCAACGGGCTGGGCATGAGCTTCCCCAGCCCTTGGTCCTGCCGTCCTCCGATGAAGAGTTGGGCCAGGTCCAAGTCCTCGAAATAGAGCCGGCCATCGCGGGCGCTCAGAAAATCATTAAAGACGTGGTTGGGAACCGGCGTTTCCCGCTCCCAACCGATGACAGGATGTGTCATAAGGTTTCTCCCATATGTATGTTCAAGTATTTATGTGTGTAACCCGCGCAGTCAAGTGCGCTCAGTTGCTATGCCTCCCCCTTGCCCTGCAAAACCAACCAACTTAATAAGCCTCTAAGAACTCTTGAGCCTCTTAACTCGTGTGGACTTACGTTTCCGTTGTCCCTCCAACTCGAATTCCAACTCACGTTTCAGATAATCTTCCAATGGTTTGAGAATCTCAGGGAGAGCTTTGGACTTGTCCACTATCTTAGTTACGGCTTCACCTCTCCAGGCGCTCTCTTTAGAGCTAAGTCCTCCTGTCAACCTTGAGTAGAAGTCAACTAGTTAATAGAGTATGCTTCAGTGAGATAAGCTGTAACAGAGGCCATGGGTTCCGATAGATTGGGTTCGTCTTCGGCAAGTAAGCTGGACTCTTTGGACAGAAAAGCGGTTTCGAACGCCGTTACAGGCAGTCTTACCACACTTTGTAGAGCATCAGAATAACGTACTAGCTTGGAATTGTGGTCTGCCAAGTCCCGAATCCTTACAATCTCATTCAAGAGCGCATGAAGAGCAACAATATGCGCTTGTGCGGCTTTTTCTCTCTCGAACTCGATAGCGGCTTTGGTGCCAGCTACATCTCCGTAGTATTTGGCAAGAAAGAACGATACAATAGCCCCTACAACAATCCCTGCAATGGATGTGATTATGTTCACCGTGTCCATCACCTATATCTCCTGTTAATTCCGACATAAGCTGTTAAAGAGGGTGGCATGGTCACAACTCTTGCTTATACAGATTCATTTCCGCATAATGCCTCTTAGTCTACGGAGATGTCGGAAAGCTTGTTTCGGTGAGGAACTGGTTCGCCACCTGGGTCTCGCTCCCGTCAGCGTCTATGCAAAGGACGCCTGTTCGCTGCGCATTCGCCTTCTCAACGTCAGCTTTTGCTCAAGACTGGCTCACTCGCAGCTTCTTCTTCAGCCTCTAACTCATACAACGCTTCTGGTGCAAAATCGGCTTCATTCGGCCAGGCCACTGTGCCTGCCACAGGATCCACAACCACGCGAGAAAAATAGGCTGGATCACGCAGTGGCTCGAAAACAGGGCCATCTAACAGCGGCAAAAGGCTCACCCGTTTGCGCGTGCCGTCATTGAACGTCACTCGCAATGAGTGTGGCCCACAGACTTTAGCCTCAAGAATGTGCAGAATCATCTTTTAGATTGCAATCCCGAAGAACTCTGAAATTCTGGGCATGGCTGTTCCTCTTTTACACGGAAATGGCGGCAAGCTTGTTTCGGTGAAGAACTGGTTCGCCACTTGGGTGTCGTTCCCGTTAGCGTCTAGGCAAAAGGCGTCCTGCCGCCCAAAGGCATCTAGCTCAGTTGGTGCGTCCGCTACAAGTGTCAGGCTGCCTACGGCTGACTAAAATCCACGGAAACGTTCGTTGCCCATGCCACTATGTGGGCTTCTTGGGAAGCAATGGCTCAATTTTAGCCAACAGATCAGGCACGTCACTTGTAGCAGTTTTCCAGACTTCATCTAAATCAACAGCGTCATAGGCATGAATAAGATGGTCACGCATACCGGCAATGGGCGTCCACGGGATCTCAGGGTTTTGGGTGCGAAACTCACGGGAAAGCCGTTTGACTGCTTCTCCTATAATCATCAGTTGATGCAGTACAGCCGACTGTGTTTTGAGATCATCCAGGAAAGCATCTTTCGTCATGCCCCGTTTGAAGGCAAGCACCAAGCGGGCAGCCTCAGCGATATCGAGCAAAATGGCTTCATCTTGTTGCATGAATTGCCTCTTGTTCGGAGAAAAGTACTTGGGCAGTGTTCAATATTTCTTGGCGGCGTAACCAGTTTCGGCTGCGCTCAAGGGCACGTTTACTAATAAAGTCTACATTCCGTTGCAGCAATGTCTGGAGTTCCTGTTGCATCTGCACATGATCGAACACTCCCCAGTCAGCATCACCGGCAAAGGTAACCAGCATGTCCAGATCGCTATCAGGACCAAAGTCATCACGCAAGGCAGATCCGAACAGCGCCAATTCACGGATCTTCCAGCGTTGGCAGAATCTAGCAATTTCATCCATAGGAATTGCTGTATCGAGATTGTTCATCTGCACTTATCCTTTGGCATTGGTCGTCATCGTCAGAGAAGCCTTCTCCCCCCGCTTTGGGATGCTAGGGAACCTTCTGCCCGGTACGACGAGCCAGCAGACGGTCACGCACGCCGTGTGGGTCGAATCGAGACTCATTCTGCTTACGTATATCATCTGCTCGCTGTTGCCGCTGACGCAAGTATGCTTCGACATCCGAACGCCGCCGTAGATAGTAGCTGATCACGGCATACACATCAGCCAGGTGTAGGGATGGATACTGGTGTACAATCTCCTCAGCCGTTGCGCCTTCATTGAAGGCGGTCACAATCGTGTCAAGTGTCACACGAGTTCCCCCAACGCGCACAACGTCGTCGGCGTCCGTCTCCAACGGGATTGGCTCGGTTGCAATTACAAGAACCATCGCATTCACCTCCACTGCCGTTATTGTAGCGTGTCCTAGCGCAAAACTGCTCAGGCTGGCCTTGTTTCCCGCCCACGTTGTTCTGGCCTTTGCACTGTCTACCAGTTTACCCTTCGCAAACGGCGTTTGGCCGGAATGCCGCTTTTGCGTGAGCGACTTAGCTGAAAGACACCACAACCATTCTACCACATAACCCAGGTCAAGACAACCTTGCGAAGGTTGCGAACGACCCTGACAGCGAGGGCGATTCCTGGCGGGCAGGGACACCCTTGGCTGAAAACCGCCGCCCAACCTTCGCAAGGGTTCTGTCTATCTCGATCACCTGAGCGGATATAAGCAAGGGAGCAAAGCTGCGCTGACTCCGCTCCCCTTCGTCTCAAGCGAGCTATTCCATCCCCAGTCTTTTCTTGCGCTCGGCCAACTGAGCATCAATGGTGGAGCGCTCCAGCGCCTCATCCATCTGGGCCTCCAGGCGGGTGGCTGCCATCTCACCCCGGGCGGCGGCCTTGTCCAGCCGGGTGCGAATGGATTCGGCCAGGCGACCGATGTCGTCGTCACCAGCCCCTACCAGATTATCCAAAGAGCTGATGGCCTTGGCGGTCAGCTCCTTGGCCCTGGCCAGGTCCAACAGGGCTTGTAGTTCCTCACGCTCCTGCTTGATGGTCGTCAGCTTGGCCTCGAGCTTGAGCTTGGCGTCCAGCAGCTTCTCGTACTCGGCTTTCTGCCGCTCGTGCTGCTCCCGGTAATTGTCGGCCAGCCGCTGGGTGGAGTTCAGCTTGCTCTGGGCGGCGACG
>JBGVTF010000372.1:0-2033 GCA_041862415.1 Anaerolineae bacterium
TGTTCACTGCCCTTATTCTGCTATCTGGCCTTTCCACAGCCGAGATGGGGCAGTTGATCAAAAGAGGCTGGCTGGGGCTCGTTGACTTTTACCGCTACCGTTTTGCCAGCTTCAAGACAAGGCCTCCACCGGCGGCTGCGGCTGAGGAGGAACCGCAACCACGATTCATCGAGCGATTCCGGCCTTCTGCCGCTGGTCCCGGCGCTGACCAGATGGGACCTGCACCTCAGGCCCCGCTGCCCCCGCAGCGCAGCTCTCTCTTTCCCCGTATCATCGGTGGTCCCAGCCCTGAATGGCGGCTGCCGGCCATCGGGGAGATTCTGGAAGAGAGCCTGGAACAGGAGATCAGCCAGGCGGAAATTCGGGCCAAGGTCAAGATCATAGAGGAAACCCTGGCCAGTTTTGGCGTTGTGGCCAAGGTGGTGGAGGTCAGCCAGGGGCCTACGGTGACTCAATTTGGCGTCGAGCCGGGCTATGTAGAGCACAAGGACAGCGGCGGGCGTATCAGACGGGTCAAGATCAAGGTCTCCAAGATCAGTTCCCTGGCCAACGACCTGGCCCTGGCTCTGGCTGCGTCACCCATCCGTATCGAGGCCCCCGTGCCCGGCCGGCCTGTAGTGGGCATTGAAGTGCCCAACTCGGAACCGTCGCTGGTAGCCCTTCGTGGTGTCATCGAATCCGAGAATTTCCGCCAGTTGGATTCCAAACTCAAGATCGCTCTGGGCCAGGACGTCTCAGGCCAGGCAGTGGTGGCAGACCTGGCCTTCATGCCCCATCTCCTCATCGCCGGGGCCACCGGTTCGGGCAAATCGGTCTGCATCAATTCCATCGTGACCTGCCTTTTGTGCAACAATACCCCCGACACCCTGCGCCTGCTCATGATTGACCCTAAAATGGTCGAGTTGACCAATTACAACGGCATCCCTCACCTTATTCGGCCAGTGGTGGTCGAGTTGGAAGAGGTGGTCAACGTGCTGAAATGGACCACCAGACAGATGGACCGCCGCTATCGCTTGTTCGCTGAGGCTGGCTCACGCAACGTCGAGAATCACAACGAGAACCTGGTGGCGCGGGGCAAGACACCCCTGCCCTACGTCGTGGTGGTCATAGACGAGCTGGCCGACCTGATGATGATCTCTCCTGATGTAGTGGAGCGTTCCATCTGCCGCATCGCCCAGATGGCGCGGGCCACGGGCATCCACCTGGTCATCGCCACCCAACGGCCCAGCGTGGACGTGGTCACCGGTCTGATCAAGGCCAACTTTCCGGCCCGCATCAGCTTTGCCGTAACTTCGCAGGTGGACTCGCGGGTGGTTCTGGACATGGGCGGGGCGGAGCGGCTGCTGGGCCGGGGCGACATGCTCTACATGGCCTCCGACTCCAGCAAGCTGGTCAGGCTGCAAGGTTGCTTTGTCTCCGACCGCGAACTGAGCCGCCTGGTCCACTATTGGAAGGGCATTCGCGTGCCTCAGGCCCTCAGAGCGGAGGATGTGGTTCAGCAGCCGTTGTGGGAGGATTTTATCGCCAAGGAGCAGGAGGCGGCCCAAGCCGACGATCTGCTGGACAGGGCCATCGAAGTGGTGCGCAAACACAATCGGGCCTCTATTTCCCTTTTGCAGCGGAGGTTGCGCATCGGATACTCGCGGGCGGCTCGACTGATTGATCTGATGGAAGCGCAGGGCATCATCGGTCCTGAGGAGGGTGGCGGTCGCGGGCGGCGGGTTCTCATCACCGAGGGACAAGAGAAAGGGAGGACACCACTCGGCTGATGCTTCGACAAGGAGGGCTTCGAGTGAGGCTCAGCCGAACTCCTCAGCCGGACCGCTTGCCGAACTTACCTGTGGTGGGCCTGCCGAATCTGGCATTGACATTTGACGCGTTGTGTGATATACTAATGGTAAGCAACGATCAGTATTTCCAGTGAGGGATGCAGAGATAGAGAGGGGGTGAGAAAGGTGGACGAATTAGTCAAGCTGGTTTCACAAAAGACCGGTCTTTCCGAAGAGATGTCCAGGACAGCCGTGGAAATAGTC
>JBGVTF010000373.1:0-7481 GCA_041862415.1 Anaerolineae bacterium
TCCCTTACGGCATCCGCTGACGACATACCGGGTGACATCCCAAAAAACGCGCCCAGGACGACATTGTCAAGAACTGGCATATCGGCGAAAACTTTAATCGATTGAAAGGTTCTCGCCACTCCCATCCGACAGATTTGATGTGGCTTTAAGCCGGTAATCTCTTCGCCTTTAAATCGTATCACCCCTGGTTTCGGAACAAGAGCCGCCGATATCAAATTAAACAGCGTCGTTTTTCCGGCTCCATTGGGACCAATCAGACCAACGACTTCACCTTGGTCCACATTGAAGTCTACGCGTGAGACCGCGGCCAACCCGCCAAAATGTTTGGTCACGCCTTCACCTTCAAGTATTGGCATGTTGCCCTCCCAAAGCTCTTTTGTGCCACTTTTGTATCAGTCCTACAAGTCCATTGGGGAGGTATAAGATAGCCACCAGCAGTATGATGCCGATAAGGAGCATGTAGTAGTAGGGAAACCTGGTGATCAAGACTTCTCTTAAGTAGGAAAAAACGGCGGCGCCCAGGATGGGACCATAGAGTTGTCCCATGCCCCCAAAGATGGCCATTAACACCGGCATAAAAGAATTGAGTGGATCAAAGGCGATGTATGGGTCTATATATGTCAATCGTATGGCCCAGATTGCGCCGGCGGCTCCTATGAAAACCGCGCTGACGGCAAAGGTGATAACCTTCAACAGGGTTACATTTATGCCGGTGTGGGCTGCGGCCTCCTCGTCTTCACCGATACTTTGCAGGGCCAAGCCATATTTGGAGCCCCTGATGAAGTAGGTGGTAAGCAGCAATGCCACAAGAATAGCGAGCATGACGTAGTAAATGGTGTTGTTATCTACGGGGATAAGGAATCGGCCACGCGTGCCCGTAAATCTAATCTCATACCACAGGACAAAATGCTTGATCAGCTCAACGAGTCCGAAGGTAAAGATGGCAAAATAGATGCCTCTCAGCCTCAGAGTCAAAGCACCGACGAGAAGGGCGAGACAAGAACTTGCCAGACCACCGATACAGATAACGACAGGCAAGGGTAACGCCATGCCCAGTACAGCTGAAGTGTATATGCCGACCCCAAAAAAGGCCGCCGGCGCCAGTGAGATGTAACCGGTAGGAGCGGAAAAGATAACCCAGCTCATTGTCAGGACGATGTACATTAAGATGGTATATACGAGTACGACCGTGTAGCCTGGGCGACCGTAGGGTAAAGCAGCCAGCAGAAGGAGAATTATGAGAAGCAGCGCCGGTACCCACACCTTTCTTAGATCAACTCTGACAGTATTCATTTCTCTACCTCCCCATAATACCTGTCGGCCTCACCAGCAGCAGGAGTATGAAGATGAGATAGTAGGCAACCAATGACAAGCCCGGGTCTATATGGGTTACCACGCTGCCAATAATACCCAGTACAAAACCCCCGATAAAACTGCCAGGGATGCTGCCCAAACCACCCAAGACCACCACGATCATGGCGATGATGGTATACTCTTGACCCATTACTACATGAACAGGGTAGCACATGCTTATCAGCATGCCGGCCATGCCAGCCATGGCAGCACCAAGGCCGAAGCATAAAGCGAGTACCAGGTCAATGTTTACCCCCATGAGTCCCGCGGTGGCCGGGTCCTGGGCCGCCGCTCTGATGGCTTTGCCCGTGCGAGTGCGGGCTACAAAGAGATAGAAAGCCAGACCGATGACTATAGCGAACCCGAGGGTCACGAGACGGTTGGCGCCAAATACTGCTCCCGCCAGATTGACCGGAACACGTAAATAGGAGTATGCCCTTATTTCGGGTCCCCAGCGAATTGAAGCTATGTTTTGAATGATGAACAGGAGAGCGAAAGAAGCGAGCATGGAATTGCTCTCAAAAATACCTGGTGATGCTGACGAGGCCAAGAGGCGTTTGAACAAAGTCCTGTGAATGATAAAACCCAAGATGAAGGTAAGAGGACCGCAAATAGCCAGGGATACCAGCGGATTGATGCCAAACGCTGTGTATAATGTCCAGGTGGTCAAACCCCCGAGCATAATAAACTCGCCATGAGAGAAATTCGCCACCCGGGCGACGCCGTACTGCAGGCTGAGCCCCATGGCAATCAGGGCATAGAGGCCGCCCAGCAGTAGACCAGCAATCACTACGTTCAAGAATGTAACCATCGTACGTACTGATACCTCCTTTACTTCGGCAACAAGAGCAGCGCAGGCTGCCCAAGAGGCACAACGAGACTCCTCTGGAGAGAACAACCACTCTCAAGAGTTGCTGTTTTGCACCCTTTAGACAGCCTGCTCAACTACTTGTCATCGTTGCTGAACTCAATGTCTACTCTGACTATTAGCCTGTTGGCCACGGCGGCTTGGGATATACCAGCTCTGCGGTGGCCTTGTCTGTAGGTCCGACGACTTCAAACACTCCGTCTATCCACTGACCAATCTCTCCGGCATGGGCCTCCTTTGCCAAGAGCCCGTTCTCAAACCAGGTCGGCCCCAGAACCGTATCCAGCTTCTCTGTGGCAATTATATCCCTGATCGCGTCCTGGTCAAGGGTTCCAGCCTTCTCGATAGCCGCCTTCCACATATCCAGCCCAGCCCAGTAGAATGGATGCCCCCACCAATCGTGGACTTCTTCAGGCTTACCTTCGTAGAGTATGTCGGCTAGTTCGTCGAGCTCCGGAGTTTGTCCCCGGGCAAAGCAGGTAAAGCCCATTATTCCCTCCACCATCGGACCAAACGCTGCGTGGTAAAACCCGAAATTCACTCCGGGGCCGCCTATCCAGGCCTTGGGGTTATAGCCTAGCTCTATTGACGTCCCGGTAGCAGGGAGGACCTGGTCCGGATAGGCAAAGCAGCAAAAGACATCGGCCCCCGACGCGTCAGCGGCCTTGATTACGGGCGATAGGTCCTTAATGTCAGGCGGAAGGCTCTTGCTACCGATGACCTCAATTCCCTTCTTCGGGAATTCAATACCTGCCACACCGGAATACTCTATGCCGTGAAGGTCAGCGATGTAGGTTATGTAGGCCGTCGTCGCGCCCTTGGCGGCAAGAATGTCAGCCAGAACGGGCAGTTGGTACCAGTCAGAGAAACTCAGGGTGACGAACACATAGGGTAGACTGGGAAGCATTTCCTTGATGGTCGTGGCACCGCCCTCGGCTGTCACCAGCACATAGCCGTATTTATTGGCTATGGGAGCCTGGGCGAAAATAAAAGCGGTGCCACAGGCAGGCCACAGAAAGTCAACCTTGTCCTCCAGGATCAGTTTCTCCGTCAACCTCGTCATCGTGCCTGGGTCGCTCGTATCATCGTACACTATCAACTCTATCGGTAGTTGCTTGCCGTATTCCTCCACATATATCCCACCATCGGCATTGACTCGTTCAACCCATGTCTCATAGACTGGTCTGAATGCCGAGTCTCCAATCACGGCCAGTGGGCCTGAGAGAGGTCTTGCCATACCAACAACAATTTTGTCTTTGGCTGGCGCTACGGTAGGCGCTAGGGTAGGCGTTGGCTCGGGGGTCACTTCGACGATCACGGTCTCGACCACCGGCTTCTCGACCACCACCTCCTTCTCCACTATCTGGGGTGTGGGCGATGGGCCGCATGCCGCTGCAACCAGTCCAGCGCTGGCCAGTGCTGCGTCGCGAAGGAATTCACGGCGGGTCAAACCTTTAGTATCCATCTTTTCCTCCTTTTTGTTTTTGGGTTCTGGAAAGCGGCTCAAACCTTTAGTATCCATCTTTTCCTCCTTTTGTTTTCGAGTTCTGGAAAACGGGTCAAACCTTTAGCGCTCTTTTCTTTCCTCCTTTCATCCCCTGTCACCCAAAACCAGGCGGGGGACAACGCCGAAGCGAAAACAACGGGAATTGCTGTGGGATACCAATTCGAGAGTTAAAAGCAGATTCTAGTCCAGCACGCGGCACAATCCACGCCCGGCGGCAGGAGCGGTAGCACCTCCTCGATCACCGTCGCGCAGGCGATGACCTTTGTGCGTGTAGCCTGTATTGGGCCTGGTCCCTCTAACACCATCTGGTGATCCATGGTGCGCTTTGCACACATTATGCACTTATATTAGGAAGTTGTCAAATCAGGGAGACAATTAGCGGTCACCGAGAACACCGACATCAACCAGCCACCGGACCTGACAGGCTTCCGGTGGAAGCCTGTCAGGTCTAGTTCCCCCGAATTAGCGCTACACGCCGTATTTTTCCCGGCCTCAATCATGGCCTGCAGAATTGCAGCCTCAGCCCTTTTCGGTGCCTATTTGTATGCGCCGTGCTCCTTGGCGGTCTCAACCATCGCCTGGACATTTTCCGGCTTGGCATGGTCAAAGAACGCCCCATTGCTCATGATGAAACCGCCGCCTTTGCCGGCAGTATCTATGAGTTTCCTGGCGTAGTCTTTCACCTCCTGGGGGGTGCCCAAGTTCAACATGGCGGAGGACACGTTGCCGAGGAGGCAGGCGTTCTTGCCCAGGGTTTCCTTGACCTTAGCCATATCTGACTGGTCGATCATCCATACGGTCTTGCCTTTGGGGATGTCTTGAATAACTTTCAGCCGCGTATTCCAGAACCCCTCGGCCGCAGGAAACGGTATGCACCCTGCATCAATTAAACCCATGATGACCTTTTTAAGGGTAGGCCAGTAGAAGGTCTTGAACTGCTCATCTGAGAGGAAGCCATCCGCACCCTTGTGTAGAGGGATGAAGATGATCGGCTTTGCGTTCATCTGTGCCCCGCCAACCCCCATATTGATCATGAGTGGCGTTATGGCTTCCATGGCTTCGAGAAGCTTATCGGGCTGCCGGTAGATATCCAGCATGATCCCTTTGGTGCCTCGTAGGGTGTCGCCGATTACATCAAACGGTGCCTTGGTAAACCCGGCGAGGATCTGAGGAAATCCTAATGTGACTAACTCGCCTTCGAGGCCACCTACAGCTCCTGCCCATTTCAGGGCTTCAGCCCCGGCCTCAAAAAGGGCCTTATAGGCGGCTTGAACGGGAGGTAGACCAAAGGGAATAAAATTGAAGGCAACGCCGTATATTTCAAGTATGCCAGGGAGAAAGGGGAGCATACTCCAGGGCTCCAACGCCCCGAATACGCGCGGCAAGTAGACATGTGAGAAGAAACCCGACGGGTCATCAATCAGGGCATCATACTCATCCGCTGTCATGTATTCGCCTTCATTGCACTGGTAGCTATATTCAGGCGCGACCCCATGGCCCGGCCAGGAATACAGCTTGTAGTCGAGAATCTCATAGAACTTTCCCGGGCCAAATTGTGCAGCGCCCATATGCGTATCCGGCTCAAAGTCCAGGATGAATTTCCTAAAGGCCGCGGCGCCTTTGTCGTAGTCATACATGGCCTCTTGAACGGTCATCCCGGCATAAGAAACAGGCCACATGCTAGGAAATATAACGACCGGCACCCTGTCAGGCAATTTCTTCATTTGAATAGCATCTTTTATCCTGGTTACTCTCTCCTTGTACGCCTTTCCGGCTTCCGGGCTTTGGAACGGAAGGTCATTCCCCTGAGGGTCTTTCGGCGAAAGCCACCTCTGAAACAGCGCCTCCTGCTTTTCTTCTGGTGATAACTGTTTTTCCATTTTTGTTACCTCCATATTCTTCTCTGCTGAGGGTTCCTACTTAGCGCCGACCCATTTCTTGGCCAGGGATACTCCAGCCATGGCATCTTTCCCATAGGCGTCCGCGCCAGCGTATTCCTGGATCTTGTCGTTGACCTGCCCGCCGCCGATCATGATCTTAACCCCGTCGCGCAGATCAGCCGACTTGATGGCCTCGACGGTCTCTTTCATCGCATCAAAGGCCAGAGTCAAAAACCCGCTCAAGCCAACCACCTGCGGTTGAAAGTCCCGAATGGCCTCCACGAACTTTTGCGCGGGAACGTCCACACCCAGGTCGAGAACATCGAAACCGTTGGCGTCGAGCATAAAAGTGACAATGTTCTTGCCGATGTCGTGAATGTCCCCCGCGACGGTGCCGATGAGCACCTTGCCGAGACGCTTGACCTCCGGCATCTTGGCCAACTCCGGCTTGACCATATCCGTGATCTGGTTCAGCATCTCGCCAGCCAGCAACAGCTCGGGCAAAAAGTAGGTGCCCTCCTCGTAGCGCTGGCCGACGATGGCCATGGCCTCCCTGGCCGCATCCAGGATCGCCATGGGCTCCGCACCACCTTCTACCATCTCCTTGACCAATTTGAGGGCTTCTTCCTCCCTCATGTCAGCGATGGCCTTGACCAGTTTTTTTGACATGGTGTCCTCCTTTCAAAGATGTGATTTGGGGCCCTTGCCCCCAACCAATAGGGCACGTCAGTCCATAGTGTCCTCCTCTCCAAGACGCAACTTGGGGCTCTTCCAGCCAATCTAGCACGTCAGTCCAGTGAACGTGCGTTGTAGCCGTTCAGGGGGTACCATGGAGCATCCTGAGTAGGCCGAAACTGCGTCCTGAGCTTGTCGAAGGGCGAAGTGGAGGCCGTATCGAAGGGTGCGGGTTTGCAACGGCTCGCCGCATTTGCCGCACCCCTCGATACGCGCTCCACGCTGTTCCGCGCTACTCGGGATGCTGAGCTAAAAAGGACCTGAACGCTTACCCTGTGTTTACTTGTGACTGGCTTCTGCGCCCGGTCCATTGAACAGCCCAGCACGGTAAGCGCGGGTGTAGTTGAGGCAATGGCGATCGTGTCCCAGTACCAGTTCAGCCGCGACCAGCGCGGCCTTCATTTCGCGATCAAGAGGGTCGAGGATGGCACAATCCAGCCCGGCGGCCAGCGCCAGCGTCAAGAAGGCCCGGTTGATGTACGACCGGGCCGGCAGCCCGAAGGAGATGTTGCTCAATCCCATGATCAGGTGGGCGTCGGGCAATTCCTGGCGGATGGCGCGCATAGTGTCCAGGGTGATCAGAGCACTGTCGGTGTTGGCGGCCAGGGTCATGGCCAGGGGATCAATGTACACGTTCTCATCCGGCACACCACCGGCACGGGCCGCCTCCATCACCTTGCGGACGACCTCCATGCGCCGCTCGCAGGTCTCGGGGATCCCTTTGTCATCCATGGCCAGGGCGATGACCAGGCAGCCGTGCTCGGCCACCAGCGGCAGGATGCCCTCCAGCCGCCTCGGCTCGCCGCTGATGGAGTTGATCATCGGCGTCCGCTCGACGACCTGGATGGCAGCCGCCAGGGCTTGCGGGTTGGCACTATCCAGGCAGAGCGATACCTCCACCACAGGCTGGATGGTTTCCACCAGCCAGATCAGGTCGTCAGGCTCCCTGCTCCGACGTGTACCGGCGTTGACGTCCAGCCAGGCTGCGCCAGCTTCGGCCTGCTTGGTGGCCAGGTCTCGGATAAGAGATGCGTTGCGCTCCTCAATGGCTTGGGCCACGCGCTGGCGCGTGCCATTGATCTTCTCACCGATGATTCTCACGTTTTGCCCTTTGTTCCCTTAAAATCCAGGTACGAGA
>JBGVTF010000374.1:0-4275 GCA_041862415.1 Anaerolineae bacterium
GGTACTTTTTCGCGAACTGGTGCAGGGCCAGAGGGATCACCTCTTCCTGGCCATGGCCGTTGATCAGTATCTGCTTGCGGAAGCCCGTGTTCCAGAATCCCGCGATGATGGCCCGCAGGTAGGCAATAAACGTATCCTCAGGGACAACCACGGTGCCTGGCATACCCAAGTGGTTATACGGATGCGAACCATACCACACCGGTTCGGCAACGGTGCATCCAGTAGCCTCGGCGACTGCCTCAGCCATCCGGGTAACCAGGAACGTGTCCTCGCCAAACGGCTGTGCATCCCCGTGGGCTTCGGTGCTGCCCACAGGTATGAGGATGATGTCGTTGACCTTGAGTCGATCCTCGACCTCGGCCTTTGTCATGGTCTGGTAGTAAATGCCAGACGGCTTGTCCATATGACCGCCTGGTGGCGGTAACTTCCATTTGCCCACGGAATCTCCTTTCTATCCTATGTCACTCTATCTATGGGTTGGGGGCACCCTTGCCCGTCCCGCCCTTCAAGCGGCGGGCCGAGAGAGAACAAGCCCGCCGAGCCCATAGATAGAGCACATCTGTGCCCTGGGGCGCTGCAACCGCTAGACGAGCGGAATGTTCAGGTCCGAGGCTCCTCTCTTCGTCTGCTTCGCCTCCGGGTAGTACTTGCTCACCATCTCCACAACAATGGAAGCCTGCTCGGCCATCCTCTTGCCGTCAGCAGCGGTGGTAATCTGTCCATGCGCACTCACCACGGAGTTGCCCGTCTTCAGATGCACTGGGGCAGCCACCCGCGCGATCTCGGGAGCCTCATAGACGCGGATGAATCCACCTGATGCAGGCGGGTTGTCCGTGTGGATGTCAATGGGTATCTTGACCGCAGCCCGCAACGCAGCGATCATGGGCAACTGCAAGTCACGCACGGGGTTGATGCTGTCCGCGCCCAGGCTCTCCAGTACCTTGAACGATACCGGGTTGCAGTGCCCCAAGTGCGCCGACGTCTTGAATTTGATGTCACTCGGCAGCTCGCCGTCCTTGCGCATCTGTGCCACCAGCCAGATCATACCCTCGTCATAGGTGAGAAAGCCACGACACCCAATGTCAATGCCCCGCTTGATGTCCTCAACTGCCCGAAGCACCTGCTCCATACCGCGCAGACGGTAGCTGATGCGCACCCCCTGCGGGGACAGCACTGTGGCGCCTGTGTCATACGTGGCCCGCGGCCCCACCGATAGAAGTAACTCCGCGCCATACTCGTTGCACAGCCGGCAGAACTCTTTCAACTCCTGCCGTGTGTGCCGGAACATCCCGTAGGTCTCTGTCACGCGGTTGATGGTGATCCCCATCTTGTCGCTGGTCTCCAGGAGGGCGGCAACCGCCTCAGCCGAGTTTACCGTCGGCACTTCAATGCGATATGTCGCACCATCCGGGAACTTGGCATCAGATGTGGGGAGATCGTTTAGATCTCCTTCCGGCAACCCCAGTTTCTTCACGTAGCGTCGCGTTTCCTCAAACATTGATCCATTCTCCTTGCTTATATAGATTCACTGCAGAGTAGAGTCTACTCGTAGTGTTGTGGTAATGGTGGGCCGTAAACCCACACGAGCTTGAGCGGCTCGTCGCCGATGTTCTCCAGCCGATGCTTCTTGCCCAACGGGGAATAGATGGCCGTCTCCGGGCCAATCTCCCACTCCCCTTCCCCTTCGATCACCAACTTGGCACGTCCGCTGATGATGAACATCACTTCTTCAGAGTCCTCATGAACGTGGTCCGGGATCATGCTCCCAACGGCCGTCACGTTCAGCCCCATGGAGACGTTTCGAGTGCCCACCGTCTTCGGGGCCAGCAGCAGTTTGGACACCCGCGGGGGAATCCTCTCTTCCCCTTCCACATCCTTGGCTACTACGAATGGCATCTTGTTCACTGTTCGTTTCCTCCTGTTATGTAATCAACTCAATGCTGACCGAATGGCCCGCCAATCGGCAGGTTAACCTCGCAACACGTGCCCCGAAACGGCCTCGGCGGCCTCCACCAGCGCTTGAGCAATTTCTGGAATGCGATCCGGTGTGAGTCGGTTCGTAGGGCCAGGCATGCTCATTTGGGCAATCACCTTTCCATCAATATCCCGGATAGGAGCAGCAACAGCCCGGATTCCCACCTCGAATTCCTCATCATCGAGAGCGTACCCTCGCTGCCGGACAACTTCCAACTCCTCCCGGAGCCGGGCAGGCGAAGTGATGGTTTTCTCCGTATAAGCCGCAAGGGGAGCGTTCAATACAGGCTCTACAGCCGCTGGCGGGAGAAACGCCAACAACACCTTGCCGCTGGCCGTGCAATGGGCAGGCAGGTGGCGTCCAACTCTGGCAGCAATGGTCAACGCATGCTTACTGTGTACTATCTCTACATACAGCACCTGACCGTGGTCAAAGACGCCGAGAGTGCATATTTCTTGAAAGCGCTCCACCAGTTGCTGCATATACGGCAGGGCTCCTCGTCGGAAGTCAAGACGGTGCAACACTCCTAGGCCCAGCCCAGCCAAACGAAGTCCCAGGCGGTACTTCTCTCCATCAGCCGTCAGTTCTATGAAACCGCAGTTGAGCAGTGTAACGACGATGCGATAAGTCGTTGCTTTATGCAAACCTGTCGCCTGCGCGATCTCAGACAAACTTCGTTCAGGATGCTCATCATCAAGAGATGACAGAATCTGCACCGCCCGTTCTACAGCACGCACATTATAGTCTTTGAGTCTTTTATCACTCACGAACCAACCCTATTGTCTCATCGCTATAGTTACTAATTTTCTAGATTGGGCGACAGGCTCCCTGTAATACCTATCTGACCTGCGTTTAGAGAGTAAATCTTATCCTTATCTCCCTGAGTTATGGGCAACCCTTCAAGGAATTGCATACATTCTTTCGAATCCTCATAGGGATAGTCTGTGGCAAGAAGGATTCTATCTATGCCCATAGCCTCATACGTACACATAAAGGCAGCAGGGAGGTAGTTTGCGCTAGTGGTTACGAACGTGTTTTCTTTCAGATAATCACTCGGCTTTCTCTTGAGATCGGGCCTCGCATCAGGATCGAACCATGGTCTTTCATACGCAAAATCTATTCGTTGTAAAAGGAATGGCAACCCCTCACCAAGATGCCCAAGTATAATTTTCAATCCGGGATACTTGTCAAAAACACCGCTGTAAATCAGACGCATCATGCACATAGACGTTTCAATTCCAAAGCCGAAAGGCGCTCCTGCCAAAGCAAACCCATACTTCCTCATTTGAGGCATGGCCGGAACAGTCGGGTGAAGATAGATTGGCACATCGAGTCTCTCCGCTTTCTCAAGAATGGGCCAATACTCTCTGTCATCCAGATATGTGCCTCCGTAGTTTGAATGCGTCTTCCATCCTTTGAACCCGAGGCCCTTAACGGCCCGTTCAAGTTCGTCAGCGGCTGCTTCCGGGTCTTTTGGTGCAAGGGCAGCAAAGCCAATGAATCTGTCCGGATATCTCTTTATTACCTCAGAGAGCTCATCATTAATCTGTCTGGCAAGAACCGTACCCATTGCAGGGTCAAACTGTTCAACCCCAGGTGTTGTCAGGCTGAGTACCTGCACATCAATTCCTGCCGCATCCATGTCTTTCAGTCTCTCCTCTCCTGTATCAAGAAGCTTGTTGAGAAGAATATCTCCGAGTGGCTCCCCTACATCATCAGTGTAATATAACCGACGCCTCTCTGTTTGCTTATCAATAAAGTAACGTGGATATCCTTGATTCTCTTCCATCACCCTAACATAGTCCTTGGTGACGAAATGAGTTTCGAAATCAATTTTTTTCATTTTGGTTTCCTCCTGTAAAACATCCGACTCTTCACCCGACTTGGATTCCAAGGGCGTAGGATAAAGATGTAGCGATGGCCAGCTTGGCCACCGTTTGGCCTGGCTCACTACAAAGCCTCGGGGAGCCTAACGAGCCATCGCTACGTTGTGATGTGCTGATTTTCCTGGGTGGGACCTATCACTTACCTTTCCTCAAATGGGGGAGCCGGGTAGGCAAAGGGAGCTGTGGCGTGCTCGGGGGGCCACACCAGCTCCTGCTTACTACCCTGCCATTGGATGAAAGGATTCAGAACAACGCCTGTGCCATCCTCGCGGAAGGTGACGGGGCCGATCACCGTCGTCATATTGGTGGCGGCCATGGCGTCTCTGATCGCAGCCCGGTCCAGAGTGCCCGCTCTCTCGATCGCATCGGCCAAGATTTGCACACAGGCATAGGACGGCCCTGTGAGCACATCGG
>JBGVTF010000375.1:0-5847 GCA_041862415.1 Anaerolineae bacterium
GTCGCTTCAGTTGGGAGAAGAACGATCTGGTCTTTACCCCTGCCGAACCCCTGGAGCGCGGGGAGAGCTACCAGGTAGCCGTGGCCGAGAGCGCCAGAAGCGCGGCCGGGCTGCCTCTGAAAGAGCCTGTGACCTTTGCCTTCAGAACCGTGGGCTACCTGGAGGTGACTGACGTGCAGCCGGCACCTGATACCGAGGAGATTGAGAGCGATGCTATGGTCACCGTACTCTTCAACCGCCCGGTGGTGCCCCTGACCTCCATCGCTCAGCAGGCTGAGCTGCCTCACCCCTTGACCTTCACCCCGCCGGTGACAGGCGAAGGCGAGTGGCTCAACACGTCCATTTACACCTTCAAGTCCGACGAAGGCTTCGCCCCGGCTACGGCCTACAAAGCACGTGTGGCTGCCGGGTTGAAGGATACCACTGGTGGGGTATTGGCTGAGGACTATACCTGGACCTTCACAACCGTCATGCCTCGCGTGCTGAAGACAGATCCTAGAGATGAAGCTATCCATGTGGGGCCTTCGCAGACCATCAGCGTGACCTTCAACCAGCCTATGGACCACACTTCGGCCCAGGAGCACTTTTCCCTGATAGACGGGAACACTGGAGAAGAGGTGCCAGGCGATTTCCGCTGGGAGGACGACGAGACGACGGTCTTTATCCCCGCTGAGGATTTCGAGCTGGACACTGTCTACGTGGCCGAGGTAGCCAGCGGGGCCAGATCTGCCGAGGCCAAAGGGGCGACAGGCGAGGATTACTTCTGGTCTTTCACTACCGTCCCTCTGCCCTACGTCATCAGCACCTACCCGGCCGACGGCGATATGGAGGTCGAACCCTACGCCGGCCTGGAGGTCGAGTTCTCCAGCCCTATGGACCGCGAGACCCTCCTGCCCAACCTGACCATCTTGCCTACTGTCACCAGAGTCTACTCCTACTGGGGTGACTATGATACGAGTCTCTATCTCTCCTTTAATCCTGAGCCATCTACAGCTTACAGGGTCACTTTCGGGGCCGATACGGCTGGCCGCTACGGTCACAAGCTGGTTGAGCCCCATACTGTGCATTTCACCACCAGCGCCCTGCCTCCACAGGTTTACCTGCACAGCACCGGCCGGGTGGGCACCTACAATGCCTACACCACGACGATGGCTTACGTCACCTACCGCAACGTCACCCGGCTGGACTTTCGCCTGTACCGGATGGATCAAACGACCTTCAGGAAACTCAACGGGGAGGATTGGTGGAAGGTCTGGGATGCATTCGAACCGGATGAGCGCGACCTGGTGCGCCGTTGGTCCAAAGCGGTGAGTGTCCCTCTCAACGAGACCCGTGTCACGGGCACGGCCGTCGAGAGCGAGGAGGGCGCTGGCCTTGCCCCTGGCCTCTATTATCTGGAAGTCACCGCACCTGAGATATCTGAGAGGGGGAAGCAACCCTCCAGAGTCATGATGGTCGTCTCTGGTCTTAACCTGGCCCTGAAGCAGAGCCAGACCGAGGCCCTGGTCTGGGCCACCGACCTGAAGAGTGGCCAGGTAGTGGCCGACCTGCCGGTGAGCTTCTGGGACGAGTTCCGCAGTCTGGGCCAGGGCAAAACCGGCAGAGACGGCGTGCTGCAGATCGAGTACAAGAAGCGGGACACCTGGAAGCCCATCTTTGCCTTCGCTGGCGAGGAAGGCGAAGACGACTTTGCCGTGGCCGTGAATCAATGGAGTGACGGCATCAGCCCCTGGGAGTTCAACCTGCCCGCCGAGTCTTACAGCGAGCCCTACTCGGCTTACTTCTACACCGACCGGGCCATCTACCGCCCAGGCCAGACGGTCTACTTCAAGGGCATCCTGCGCGGTGACGACGATGCTCATTATAGTCTACCTGATGTGAAAAGCCTGGAAGTGACCATCAACGACGACCAGGGCAAAGAGCTCTATAAAGAGAAATTGCCCTTCAACGAGATGGGCACCCTGCACGGCGAACTGGCTCTGAGCGAGGAGGCTTCGCTGGGCTATTACAACATCTCAGCTGAGTTGGGCGAGCAGTGGTTTGGCACCGGCTTCCAGGTGGCCGAGTACCGCAAGCCAGAGTTCCAGGTGGTGGTGGAGACCGACCGCGATCAATACGTCCAGGGTGACGAGATTGCGGTCAACGTCGAGGCCACGTACTACTTCGGCGGTCCGGTGGCGGATGCCGACGTCCGCTGGACGGTGCTGACCAATGACTATTTCTTCCGCTGGACGGGCCGTGGCCGCTACGACTTCACCGACTACGATTGGACCCAATATCGCTACTACGGCCCCTCCGGCGAGTTCGTCACCGAAGGTGAGGGCACCACCGACGAGCAAGGGCGCTTCACCTTCAAGGTGCCGGCCGACATCGCCGGCAAGATTCTCAGCCAGGTCTACACCATCGAGGCTGCCGTGACCGACGTCAACGATCAGCAGGTGGCCAGCCGCACGGACGCCATCGTGCACAAGGGTCTCTTCTACATCGGTCTGGCCCCCCAGGCCTACGTGGGCAAGGTGGATGAAGAGCAGAAGGTGGACATCATCACCGTGGATTGGGACAGCGAGCCTGTGCCCGAGAAGGAACTGACGGTGATATTCTACCAGCACAAGTGGTACAGCGTGTGGGAGGAGGGTGAAGACGGTCGTTTCTACTGGAAGAGCACCGTCGAGGACACCCCGGTGCTGACCACCACGGTCACCACCGACAAAGAAGGCAAAGGAGTGGCCGCCTTCTCCCCTGAGAAGGGTGGCGTCTACAAGATCGCTGGCTACGGCGAAGACGAGCAAGGCAATGAGGTACGCAGCTCCACCTACCTGTGGGTCAGCGGCTACGAGTTCATCAACTGGCGGCGGGAGAACCACGATCGCATTGACCTGGTCACTGACAAAAAGTCCTACGACGTGGGCGACACGGCCCAGATCCTGATCCCTTCGCCATACGCAGGCGCGGTCAAAGCCCTGCTGACCATCGAGCGCGGGCACATCATGGAGCACAAGCTCCTGACCCTGGAGACCAACAGCGATTTGATCGAGGTTCCCATCCTGCCGGAGTACGCGCCCAACGTCTACGTCTCGGTGGTCATTGTCAAGGGCATGGATGAGACGGAGCCTTTGGCCTCCTTCAAAATCGGCTACGCCGCCCTGCCGGTTTCGACCGAGGAGAAGGAGCTCGAGCTGAACATCAGCCCGGACAAGGACGTGGAGGCCGGTGAGCATTACGGTCCCAGGGAGACGGTGACCTACGACATCCTGGCCACAGACCATCGGGGCAAAGGGGTGGAGGCCGAGCTGTCCCTGCACCTGGTGGACCTCTCGGTCCTGGCCCTGGCCGACATGCCTGGAGCGGACATCGTCGAGCACTTTTGGCGCGAGCGCAACCTGGGAGTGTGGACGGGGACGAGCCTGGTCCTCTCCGTGGATCGCCTCAACTTGCAGGTGGCCCCCGAGGCCAAGGGCGGCGGCGGCGGCCCTCCAGGTGAGGGTGTGGTGCGGCGGCGCTTCCCCGACACCGCCTACTGGAACCCGGCCGTGGTGACCGACAAAGACGGCAAAGCCCAGGTCTCGGTAGAACTGCCCGACAGCCTGACCACCTGGCGGCTGGGAGCCAAGGCCATCACCGCCGATACCCAGGTGGGCCTGACCGACGTGGACATCGTCAGCACCAAGGACCTCCTGGTGCGCCCGGTGGCCCCGCGCTTCTTCGTCATCGGCGACGAGGCTGAGCTTTCAGCCATCGTGCACAACAACTCGGACAAGGCCGTCGAAGCCGAGGTCGCTCTGGAGGCCGAAGGGGTCGAGGTGGAAGGCGAAGCCCAGACAGTGAAGGTGCCCGCCCATGACAATGCGAAGGTCAGTTGGACCACCAAGGTGCAGAACGCCGAGGAGGCCAAGCTGCTCTTCTCAGCCGAGGGCGGCGGCCTGAGTGACGCCATCGAAATCGTGCTGCCCATCCATCACTACTCCACGCCCGAGGTGGTGGCTACGGCCGGCCAGGTAGAGGAAGACGAGCGGCGCGTCGAGGTGGTGGCCCTGCCCCGGCGCTACGATCCCACCCAGGGTGAACTGACCGTGGAAGTTGACCCCTCCCTGGCGGCGGGCATGCGCGATGGCCTGAAGTTCCTGGAGCATTTCCCCTACGAGTGCATCGAGCAGACGGTGAGCCGTTTCCTGCCCAACGTGATGACCTATCGCGCTCTGAAGGACCTGGGGGTGGAGAACAAGGAACTGGAAGCCAAGTTGCCTCAGCAGGTCAGCATCGGCTTGCAGCGCATCTACGCCCGGCAGCATTACGACGGCGGCTGGGGCTGGTGGCTGGCCGACGCAAGCAACCGCTATCTGACGGCCTACGTTCTCTTCGGCCTCAACGAGGCTCAGCGAGCGGGCTTTGCCGTGGAAGAGGACGTCATGGAGCGGGCGGCCAGTTATCTGGAAGACAACCTCATCCGTCCTGCCGACGTGCGGGCTCCTTACCAGGGCAACACCCAGGCTTTCATCCTGTACGTCCTGGCCGAGTACGGGGAAGGGGACCTGGGCCGCACGGTGGCCCTCTATCAGAACCGTCGGCTGCTGTCCAACTATGGCAAGGCGTACCTGGCCATGGCCCTGGACATCCTGGACCCCAAGGAAAAGACGCGGGTGGACAGTCTGCTCAGTGACCTGACCAGCGCGGCTATCGTCAGCGCCACCGGAGCCCACTGGGAAGAGGAGACCATTGACTACTGGACCATGAACACCAACACCCGCTCCACGGCCATCGTCCTGGACGCCTTGGCCCGCCTGGCCCCCGAGAGCGGCCTGGCCCCCAACGCCGTGCGCTGGCTGATGGTGGCTCGCAAGGAAGGGCATTGGGAGACCACCCAGGAGACGGTCTGGTCCATCATCGCTCTCACCGATTGGATGGTGGCCACGGGCGAACTGGAGGCTGACTACAGTTACGAGATGACCCTCAACGGCGAAACAGTGATGGAGGGTGTGGCCAACCAGGACAACCTGGACGAGCCGCAGAAGATCCAGGTGGAAGTGGCTGACCTGCTTCAGGATGTCAGCAACCAGGTGGCCCTGGAGCGTCTGGAGCCCACCGCCGATCAGACGGGCAAGGGCCGGCTCTGGTACTCCATGTACCTGCGCTACTTCCTGCCGGTGGAGGACGTCAAGGCCCTCAACCGGGGTGTGATCGTGGCCCGCCAGTACACCCTGGTAGATGACCCGGAAAAGTTTGTGGACGGGGCCCAGGTGGGCGACGTGATCAAGGTCAAGCTGACGGTCATCACCCCCAACGACCTGCACTACGTGGTGGTGGAGGACCCCCTGCCGGCCGGTTGCGAGGCCCTGGACACCAGCCTCAAGACCACCACCATCGTGGGTGAAGCGCCGGAGGTGAGCCGTGTAGAACCTGACCGGAGGTGGGACTGGGGCTGGGGTTGGTGGTGGTTCAGCCACGTCGAGCTCCGCGACGAAAAAGTGGTCCTCTTCTCCACCTATCTGCGCAAGGGCACCTACGAGTACACTTACATGATGCGGGCCAGCGTGCCCGGCCAGTTCCTGGTGATGCCGTCGGTGGCCTACGAGTTTTACTTCCCGGAGGTGTTCGGGCGGAGTGACGGGGGCAAGTTTACAGTGACCGGAGGGGAGTAGAGCACAAGGTGAGGCGTGAAACGTAAAACGTGAAGTGGAGAGCCCCCTTCGTCGCGGGGATTGCGGCGAAGGGGGCTTGCGTTTACACTGATAGTATACCACACGGAAGCTCAATCCGTGCATGACGATGTCACGCAAGTCGCTCCTGCCAATTGCAGTTTGCAGTCGAAAGCGAATTGGTATATACTGTAGGTACACAGTGAATCTGACG
>JBGVTF010000376.1:0-3590 GCA_041862415.1 Anaerolineae bacterium
TCTGTGTTTACAGTCATCATCGCATCCACCTAGAGAGCGAGTGAGGCCCTGGGTGAGTTTTCATCAGCAGGGGGAAAGGAAATGAGTCGAGAGGAGAAGAACTACAGCGAGGACTATGCGAGCTACCTGGAAAGATATGAACTCTTCGGCCAAGGCCGGCCCAAGCTGAGTCCCGAGGAATTCGACCGCCTGGACGATGAACTCCTCGATATCCTGGCTTTGGACGCCGAAGGAGAGGAGTTGACGGAAGATCAGGAGGAGAGATATCTGGAGTTGATGTATCTGCTGGTTGCGGAATGAAGACCATCCTCTTCGTGTGCACGGGCAACATCTGCCGTTCGCCCATGGCCGAAGCGTTCCTCAAGCGCATCCTGGCCCGTGAGGACTTGGACTATGTGGTACGTTCGGCCGGTGTGTGGGCGGCGGACGGTCGGCCAGCCAGTCCCTATGCCATCCAGGCCATGGCCAAGCGAGGTATTGACATCAGCGGCCACCGTGCCCATGGCCTGACCCGGGCTGATGTAGAGGAAGCCGATTTGATACTGGTCATGGCCTCAGAGCACGTAGAGGCCATCGAAACGGTGCTCCCTCAATACAAGCCCAGGATTCATCTCCTGAGCGAAATGGCAGGAGGTCATCACGACATAGCCGACCCCATGGGCGGGCCTTTGCACGAGTATCTTCAGTGTGCCGATGAACTGGAAGACCTCATCGAGCAAAGCTATCCCCAAATACTGAAGTGTGCCAGAAGCGCCTATACGTAAACAAGGGGACCAGATGGTCCCCTTGTTACATCTCCCTCTACCGCTACCACCCTGCTATGAACCTCTCCCACTCTCTGTGATGCCTCAGATAGTGGCCAAAAAAGTAATCTGCTGTGGCCCTGGGCTCATAGGGGCGTCGCAGCAAGCTCATGTGAGCCTCCTGAAGCGTCTTGCCCCCTTTTTGGCGGTTGCAGGCAGGGCAGGCGCTCACCAGATTCTCCCAACGATACTCTCCTCCACGGTGCCGGGGCACGATGTGGTCCACCGTCAACTGCCTCGTTTCCCCACCACAATATTGGCAGGTATGGTCGTCCCGCCGGAAGATCTCCCGACGGTTCAGCTTTACCCGAGAACGCGGTCGCTTGATCATGTAACCCAGTCTAATGACCGAAGGGCGAGGGTAGACGGTCGAGGGTGTCCGGATATAGCCCCGCCCATTTTCCATCACCTCGGCCTTGCCGATGACCAGCAGCACCATAGCCCGCTTGGTCGTGCAGACATTCAAGGGTTCGTAGTTTAGATTGAGCACCAGCACCGGCAAATCCAGTTGTGACATAATGATGAATCACCACCTGTCTGGGTTATTTCTCCTCCCCCGCCTTGTATTCTTCCCTTTCTTCGGCTATCTCGATTGCCCCAGGCATCTTCTCAGCCTTCAGCGTCTCCATTGTCCATCGGTGCCGCTCTTCGGCCGATGGGATGCCGCCGGGGTCGCGCTTGCCTCCGTCCAGGTACCACCACCAATACTCTTCCGGCTCGTCGCGCCAGATGTCGCCGTAGATGTCCAACTCATGCGCCAGGTAATCGGCCGCCGCTCTGAGCCGCGCGTCCAGTTCCTCTATCTCAGCCAGGATGTCTGGGTCCACTTCCCCATCCAATTGTTCGATAGCCCAGGCTACTCCGTCGCGGGCCGAGAGATAATTGACAACTTCCATATCGTCCAGAGTGTACAGACACTCGATCATGTGCCTGTAGACGTTGAGGTTGGCTTCCAATTCTTTTAAGGGTGTATCCCACAAAGGTTCATATTCGTACGTAGACATTTCACCATCTCACTGGAGTGAATAGCTTTTCCTGTTCTCCCCAACGCTCTACGTATCTCTTTCCTCGTCTGGAACGCATGCAATGGATGATTTCCCCATCCGTTGGTTCCAGAATCACTAATACGTGGATGAGCACGTTTCCCTCAAACGGGAGTTTTCTGCAATAGTAGCCCCATACTATCTTCCCCTTGTACCGATACGCGCACAACTCTACGAACTGGTACTCGGCCACCGCTGCTGGCAGTTTGGCAAACTGTTCCACTGCCAATGGCTTGCGCATGGCTCCCGCTTCCACCCAATCACCGGCGTGGGTCTCAACTTCGTGTTGCCAGTGGTTCCAGCGCCCGGCGCGGGCTGCCTTCAGCAGGGCAGCGGTCATTTGCTCCGGTCTAGGATTGCAGACCTCCCCTGGCTTCATTTGAGGAAGTATAACACAACCTTCTGATTACGTCAAAGTGCGCCACAACCGCCGCAATCGCACGTACATGACCAGATTGTAATAGGCCATGAGGCCACTGAGCAGCAAGCCATGAAAACCGTCCTTCCAGCCTTGCAGAGAGACGTAGCGCCGCCTGAATTCCCGTAGCGGTTGCAGGATGAAATTGCGCAACCTGGGCCGTATACCCTGCTCGTAGAGTATCCTGGCTTCGTAGTCAGTATAACGGTTCTGTCTCTCCAGGAATTGAGATAGGGTATCGTAGTTGTAGTGGATCAAGACATTCTTCAGGTATCCCGCCTGCCCGTCGAGGATGACCACCTCGTGGACTTTACGCGGCGGGTCGTAGCGGGCACACTCCCGTTTGAGGAGGCGCAACTGGTAGTCGGGGAACCAGCCGGCACGGCGCGTCAGCCGGCCGAAGATGTAGTTGTGGCGCGGCACCCACCAGCCCGCTTTCGTCTCGTCCTCGATAACCTGCCGTACTTCCGCCGCCAGTTCCGGCGTGGCTCGTTCATCGGCATCAACGAAGAAGACCCACTGGCTCTCCACTGCTTCCAGGGCCGCGTTGCGCTGGTCGGCGTAGTCGCGGAAGGGGCGCTGGATGACCTTGGCTCCCAACTCCTGGGCAATCTCCACCGTTCGGTCTTGACTGAGGGAATCAAAGACCACCACTTTGTCGGCCCAGCGCACGCTCTCAATGCAATCAGCGATGTTGTGCTCTTCATTTTTGGTGAGGATGACAACGGTTAACTGGCTTGCTGCACTTTCATCCATCTCATCGGTCCCTCTGATCGCGGATACAAGCATACGTCCCAATCCCAACCGCTACCAGCTTGTTCTCAGCGTCCACCACTTCCAACTGGCAGGTGATCAGGTTCCGTCCCTGGCGCACCACCCGGCCGGTGGCCAGCAAGTCACCCCTGGCCCCGGTCGCAGGTTGATCTTGTATTCGGCTGTGGTGACCAAACCCTGAGGGTATACCGAAGCGGCCGCGAACCAACCAGCCGTGTCGGCGGCAAGGCCCACCATGCCGCCGTGGACTACCCCCAGACCTTGAGTGAGGTCAGGCTTAGAGGGCAGCCGCACCTCGGCCACCCCGCCGCCGCAGGACACCCATTCCAGGCCGTCGAGCTCCCTGATGGGTGCCTCTTCAAACAGCTTCCTCAACCTCTGCAAATGCGCGGCATCGCTCTCCACTTGCTTTCTCCACAAAGTCGGCTGACTCTAGCCCGGCGCTCTGAGGCGCTCCTCTGCCCATTTAGCCAGGCATTCCACTGAGCAGAAATCCCAGGAGGCCCAATCTTCCTGCTTCTCCGGCTCGAGGCGCACTTCATACCAGCCCCA
>JBGVTF010000377.1:0-20157 GCA_041862415.1 Anaerolineae bacterium
TGGATCCTGGGAAAGTTTTCCCGGATTCCGCCAGAGTTCGCCCTCCCCCGCCCCCAGGTGTGGAGCCTGAGAGCAGGGCCTTCTTGGCTTCTATCAACCGTACCCTGCTGCTGGTGGCCGTGGTCGCCGGCCTCGGCGCCGTGCTGCTCATCCTGGGCCTCTCACGCCGCATCCTTGCACCGGTGGAGGCCCTGACGGCGGCTGTGCGGCGCATGGAAGCGGGAGATCTGAGCCAGCGTGTGGAGGTCACGTCGCAGGATGAGATCGGCGAGCTGGCCCAGGCTTTCAACGCCATGGCCGACGGTCTGGCCCGGCTCGAAGAGCTGCGGCGCAACATGGTGACCGACGTGGCCCACGAGTTGCGTACTCCTCTTTCCAATATCCGGGGCTATCTGGAGGCGCTGCAGGATGGCGTGGTGGAACCGGAGAGACACATCATCGGCTCCCTCTACGAAGAGGCCATGCTCCTCAATCACCTGGTAGATGACCTGCAGGAGTTATCCCTGGCTGAGGCAGGGCACCTCAAGCTGAAACGCCAACCGGTGGCCCTGGCTGACGTAGTGGATAGAGCCGTCGAGGCGGTCCGCCCCCGGGCGGAGGCCGAGGGGATAACGTTGCAGGTTGACCTGCCGGAGGATCTCCTCTTGGACGTTGATCCCCAGCGGATTGGCCAGGTGTTGCGCAACCTGCTCGACAACGGGCTGACTCACACGCCGCCGGGTGGGGAGATTGCCATTGCCGCCCATGCGGAAGGCCAGTGGGTCGAGGTCAGCGTGCGGGACACGGGGAGCGGCATCGCCGCCGAGGACCTACCCTACGTCTTTGAGCGCTTTTACCGGGCCGACAAGTCACGGTCGCGAGCTACCGGCGGGGCAGGCCTGGGGCTGGCTATCGCCAAGCAACTGGTCGAAGCCCACGGAGGACGTATCTGGGTGGAGAGCACCGAAGGCGAGGGCAGCACCTTCACCCTCGCACTGCCCATATCTATCAGTTCACAGGAGAAGATTCGATGAAAAAACGCAGAACTTGGTTCATTCTAGTCGTCGCGATGTTGTTGGCAACCGTTGGCGGCTATGTCGCCTACATCCACTTCCTGGCCCAGGCTGGGACGTCCCAGGAACCGGCGCTGCAGACGGTGGCCGAAGCGATAGATACCAACAGCTCAACTTTTACACCAACGGTCGTGCCGACTGACACCCCGACAGCCACACCGACGCCGACTGTCACCCCCACGCTCACACCCACCCCTACGCCGACGCACCCTTTGATGATCGAGGTGATGCGACAACAGGCGTATCCCGGCAGCGAGATGACCATTGAAGAAACGCTTGACCCCGATTCTAATTACGACCGGTACATTGCTTCCTACCTATCTGAAGGGCTAAAGATATATGCCCTGCTAACGGTGCCTCAAGGAGAAAAGCCTGAAAGCGGCTGGCCAGTCGTTATTTTTAATCATGGTTACATTCCCCCTGACCAGTACCGGACCGCGGAACGTTATGTTGCCTATGTTGATGCCTTTGCCAAGAATGGATACATCGTTTTCAAGTCTGATTACCGAGGGCACGGCGACTCAGAAGGAGAGGCGGCGGGCGGATACGGCTCAACTGCCTACACGATAGATGTCCTCAATGCTGTGTCTTCTATAAAAAACTACCCGGACGCCGACCCCGACCGGATAGGGATGTGGGGACATTCGATGGGGGGACATATTACGCTGCAATCTATGGTCGTGACAAAAGATATTAAAGCTGGTGTTATTTGGGCTGGCGTTGTGGCCTCATATCCAGATTTATTTGAGCGGTGGCATCAGCGATATGATGGCAATTCCATCCCAACGCCAAATCCTAGCAGCAGTAGAAGAAGATGGCGACAGGAGTTATTTGAGGTGTACGGCTCTCCTGAAGAGAATCCAGAGTTTTGGGCCTCTATCTCGCCGAATTCTTATTTGAGTGATTTATCAGGACCCATCCAGCTTCACCATGGCACCGCAGATTCTTCGGTCCCCATCGAATTCTCTGAAACCTTGAGTAGCCAAATTCAAAAAGTGGGTAAGCCTGTTGAGCTCTACACCTATGAAAATGACAACCATAATATATCCAATCATTTTGGGACAGCTATGGAAAGATCGATTCAGTTCTTTGACACATACGTAAAAGGGTGATTCTAAGGGAGGAAAGACGTGAAAAAGACCGTGATCATCATCGTTGCGCTGTTAGTGCTTGTAGCCGTGGTAGCCGGTTCCTTTTGGGCTGGGATGTCCTTTGGCCAGGCTCGGGCTAACCAGGCCCGGGGGGAGCGGTTCAGGGGGCCGGGTGGTCAAGGCCCAGGTCTGTTCGGGACCCCTCAGCCAGGGCAGGGAGGCGCAGGGCGATTTGGTGGCGGCATCATGGGCACCATCGAGGCGGTTGAGGGCGACGCCCTGATCGTCACCACCCAAGAGGGCACCATCCGAGTACAGACCACCGACACCACCCTCATCGAGAAGTACACCGCAGTGACCATCGGTGACCTGGAGGCCGGCGAAGGGGTGATGGTTTCAGGGACAAGGCAAGAGGATGGCAGTTACACCGCTCGCTCCATTCGGGTTCTGCAGATTCCACCCACCCCTCAATCTCAGTAACCGCTCCGAGGGGGAAGTTGTCCTCTTGAGGAGGAGCCGATGAAGATACCCAAAACTCTAGTCATCCTTACGCCGGTTGCCGTTCTGGTCATCCTTGTGTCGGCTGTCCTTCTAGTCGGGGGTGGGCTATGGGGCTACCGCCTTCTGCGTGGTGGGGAACAGGCCTCGACCTACAGCCAAAAGGTGGTTGTGGAGCGGGGCACCATCGTGGCCGCTATCGCCCCCACGGGGGAGGTCTATGCCCCCCGCCAGGCAGAACTGAGCTTCGACGTCACCAAGATCCCCCTGACCGAACTGAACGTCACTCCGGGCCAGCAGGTGAAAGCGGGGGAGGTGCTGGCGCGCATTGATGCCACATCCCTGGAGAGGGCGGTCACCGAGGCTGAGGCCCAACTGACCATCGCCCAGAGTGACCTGGAGGAAGCCCAGAAACCATACACCGAATTGGACTTGACACAGGCTCAAGTGGCCGTGGCCCAGGCTGAGGTGGGTCTGGCGGAAGCCCAGGAGACGCTTCATGATCTCCTGAACCCCGATATCGCCACCGCCGAGGCTGCGGTCAGAGACGCCACAGCCGGGTTGGAAAGCGCCAGGAACAATCTGATCGTCGTCCAGAAGAGCGACGTCGTTTCCAAAAACGTGCGGGATCGTGAGTTCGAACACACCTGGTACGAAAACAACTATGGCAATTTTTTAAAGGCATACGAGCGGGGGGAGGAGACCAAGACCCGCCTTGAGTGGGAATGGAACGCCCTGATGGCGGCCAAGGAGAGGCTCGATGCGGCCCGGGCTGCGGCAGCCAAGGCCCTGAGCGATGCCGAGAACGGGGTAGCCAAGGCCGAGGACGCTTTGCAGGAGGCCCAGGAAGACCTGGCTGCGCTCCAGGCCGGCCCTGACTCCCTCGAGCTGGATAAGGCCAAGACTCAGGTGGCGCAAGCCGAATACACCCTTCAGAAAGCGCAAGCCGACCTGGCCGAGATGGAGGCAGGTCCCGATCCCAAGGACGTCGAGGTGGCCCAGGCCCAGGTCGTCACTGCCCAGGCTGACCTCGAAGAGGCCCAGGCGGCCTTGAAAGCGGCCACCATGGTCGCCCCTTTCGATGGCACCGTCATTGATGTGGGGGCCGAAGTGGGAGATTTGGTTTCCTCGAGTATCGTGGTGGTCACCCTGGCCGACCTCTCCCACCTGGAGATCAAGGCTCTGGTGGACGAGACGGACATCAGCCAGGTGGAGATAGGGCAGGAGGCAGAGATCACCTTTGACGCCCTGCCTGGCAAGAGGTTCAGCGGCAAGGTTCTCTCGGTGCCCCTGCAGGGGACGCTGAGTCAGAACATCGTAACCTACGAGGTGCCGGTCAGCCTTGAGGGGACTGAAGGCGTCACTCTCAAGCCAGGGATGACGGCCAACTTGAAGATCACCGTGGGCAAGAAGGAGAACGTGCTGTTGGTGCCGGCTATGGCCGTGCAATACGAGGAAGGCCTGCCCACCGTGCTGGTACAGGATGACCCCAATGCCTCACCTGCTGCGGCCAATGTGGAGGTCGGTTTATCTGACGGCACCTACACCGAGATCGTGCGAGGGTTGAACGAGGGCGACCTGGTGGTGATCACCTTCGCGCCATCCGCCACGCCGAGTTTCCGCTCCGGCCCTGGAATCATGGGCATTCCAGGCGCAGGGCCCAGAGATAGAGATTAGGGAACAGGCCGCCGTGATCGGGTAGCTTTACGCTGCTCTAATCAAGGAAGGTGAGGGAATGAACGTCATCCAGAGTATTCGCCTGGCCTTGCAGGGACTGACCGCCAACAAGTTGAGGTCAGGGCTGACCATGCTGGGCATTATCATCGGCGTGGCGGCGGTCATCGCCCTGGTAGCCGTGGGCCAGGGTGCCCAGGCGTCGGTGACCCAGCGGTTCCAGAGCCTGGGCTCCAACCTGCTGGTCATCTCGCCTGGGGCTGCCTTCTACGGCCGGGCATCCCAGGGAGCCGCCAGCGCCCAAAGCCTGACCAACGGGGACGCGCAAGCCATCGCCCAACTGGCCACCCTGGTGGAGGCCATCGCCCCGGAATACTCCATCCGAGGAGCCCAGATGGTCTATGGGAACAAGAACACCCAGACCAGCGCCCTGGGCGTCACCCCCGAGTACCTGGCCGTGCGCAACTGGCAGGTGGCCCGGGGACGTTTCATTGACCAGCAGGACGTAGAGAGCCTGGCCAAGGTCTGCGCCTTGGGGACCACGGTGGTCGAGGACCTCTTCGGGGGCAATTATCTCGATCCTGTAGGCAAGACCATCAAGATCAACCGCCAGAACTACCAGGTGGTGGGGGTCATGGCCAGCAAGGGCCAGGCGGGCTTTACGAACGAGGACGACCAGGTCTTTATTCCCTTGAGCACTGCCCAGGTCAAGTTCGGGGGAGCAGGCAACACCTCCCTTGGGTCTATCAACGTCCAGGTGACCTCGGCGGAGATGATGGACTTTGCCCAGGCGGAACTGAGGGCCATCCTGCGGGCCCGCCACGGCCTGTCTCCCAGCCAGGCCGACGACTTTAACATACGCAGCCAGGTACAGATCATGGAGATGGTGCAGCAGACGACGGGCACCTTCACCATCCTCCTGGGCTGCATCGCGGCCATCTCCCTGGTGGTGGGGGGCATCGGCATCATGAACATCATGCTGGTCTCGGTCACCGAGCGCACTCGCGAGATCGGCATCCGCAAGGCGGTGGGGGCCAAGCGGCGTGACATCCTCATGCAGTTCTTGGTTGAGGCTGTGGTCCTGAGCGGTCTGGGAGGCATAGTGGGCGTCTTGGTTGGCTGGGGTAGCGCTCAACTGTTGTCCCGTTTGGCCAGCGAGCTTCTCAGCACCCTGGTCACCCCGGGTTCGGTGATCATGGCCCTGGGCGTCTCGGTGGCTATCGGCCTCTTCTTCGGCATCTACCCCGCCAATCGAGCGGCCAGGCTGAACCCCATCGAGGCCTTGCGCCATGAATAGGTCAACGGACTCAACGAGTAGTTTCTTGCTGGTTTTCTTAGCCGACTAAATATCAGGAGTCAAGAATGAAATCGTTGCGACGTATGATACACTTTGTCAAACCTTACTGGAAAGCCAGCGTCTTGGCATTGCTGCTGTTGCTGGGCATGGTGATTGCCGATCTGCTGATCCCACGCCTGACCCAGCAGGTGATCAACGTGGGTGTCGCCCAGGGGGACATGCGGATGATCGGGACCACGTCTTTGCTGATGCTGGGGGCGGCAGCCCTCAGCGCGCTGTTTGCCGTGGCCAACACCGTTCTTTCGGTGCGGGTGGCGCAAAACGTGGGCGCCGACCTGCGCAGCGCGCTCGTGCGAAAGGTCCAGACCTTCTCGTTTGGCAACCTCGACCGCATCCAGACCGGCCAACTGCTGGTGCGCGCCACCAGTGACGTCAATATGGTGCAGACGATCTTGATGATGTCCTTGCGCATCCTGACCCGCGCGCCACTGTGGGTCGTCGGCAGCATGTTCATGCTGGTCGCGACCAGCACGCAGTTGTCGCTGCTGATGCTGGCTCTGCTGCCGGTGATCGTGGGGTTCATCTGGTTCTTTGGCGCCAAGGCGCGCCCGCAGTTCACAAAGGTGCAGCAAGAGCTGGACAAGTTGAACCAGGTCTTGCAGGAGAACCTGGCCGGGGTGCGGGTGGTCAAGGCGTTCGTGCGCGCCGAAGACGAGAACGCCCGCTTCGACCGGGTCAACCTTGACCTGACGATCGAGAACGTCAAGGTGATGCAACTCCTGGCTGTGTTGACCCCGATGATGTTCCTTCTGGTCAACCTGGGCGTTGTGGGTGTCGTTTGGTTCGGCGGAAAGTCGGTGATTCTGAAGGGTTTCACGGTGGGCGGGATCGTGGCTTCGGTCAATTACATGACGTACTCGCTCTTCCCGCTGATGATGCTGGGGAGCATGATCGGGCCGCTTTCCGCCGCCGACGCCTCTGCTGCCCGCATCTGGGAAGTGTTGGATAGCACCGCCGAGGTGCAGAATCGCCCGCAGGCGCGGGCCTTGCCGACCGTCGCCGGGCGCATTGCTTTCGAGGACGTCTGCTTCAGTTACAATCACGGCTGCGACGAGCCGGTGCTTGATGGGGTCAATCTGGTGGCCGAACCCGGCCAGACGGTGGCCATCTTGGGCGCGACAGGTTCGGGCAAGTCAAGCCTGATTCACCTGATCCCACGCTTCTACGATTTGGAGCGGGGCCGGGTGACGCTAGATGGCGTGGACGTGCGCGATATGCCGCTGGACGCGCTGCGTAGCCGGATAGGCATTGCACTGCAGGAGGCGGTGCTGTTCAGCGGCACGATCCGCGACAACATCCGCTACGGTCGCCCGGACGCCACGGACGAGGAGGTCATCGCTGCGGCCAAGGCGGCCCAGGCTCACGAATTCATCGTCGCGTTCCCAGAGGGGTACGATACGGTGCTGGGTCAGCGGGGCGTGAACCTCTCCGGCGGCCAAAAGCAGCGCATCGCCATTGCCCGCGCGCTGCTGATGCGGCCTAAGGTGCTCATCCTGGACGACAGCACCAGCGCCGTAGACGTGGAGACGGAGGCCAAGATCGAAGCCGCGTTGGAGGAATTGATGGCGGATTGTACGACCTTTGTCGTCGCCCAGCGCATCAGCTCGGTGCTCAACGCCGACCAGATCGTCGTGCTGGAGCGGGGCAAGGTCGCCGCCGTGGGCACGCACGCGGAGCTGATGAGGAGTAGCCCGATCTACCAGGAAATCTACAAATCACAGTTGGGCGACGGAGGGGTGCACAATGGCTGAGCAGCGATCACAGCCCACGACCGGCCTGCCTGGCCCTGGAAGCCGACACAGAGGGACCAAGATCGAAAAAGCCCGCGACATGCGCGGGACGCTGCGGCGACTGCTGGCGACCTTGCGGCCCTTCCGCCGGGTTTTGGTGGGCGTGTTCCTTCTGGTGATAGTGAGCACGCTTCTGAGTCTACTCAGCCCGTACCTGATGGGCATCGCCATAGACAAGTTCATCGCCTCTGATGATTTGGCCGGTCTACAGCGTACGGTTCTATTGATGCTGGGTGCGTATCTGGGCGCGTGGCTGACGATGGCTGGCCAGAGCTTGATCATGGCGACCGTCTCTCAGAAAGCGATGCGCGCTTTGCGCCGTGACTTGTTCGAGCACCTGCAGACGCTCTCGCTCAGCTTCCTGGACCGCTACCCGCACGGCGAGTTGATGAGTCGCCTGACCAACGACCTGGATGCCATCAGTCGCGTGCTTTCGCAGAATGTGACGGATCTGTTTTCCGGCATGCTGACGTTAGCTGGCATTGTCGTGATGATGTTCGCCATCAATTTCTGGCTGGCTCTGGGCTCGATGATCGTGTTCCCGCTTATGATGTGGCTGGTGGGTTTTGTGGGAAAGCAGACCCGCCGACACTTCCGTGAGTACCAGATGCGGATCGGCCAGTTGAACGGCAAGCTGGAGGAGATGTTCAGCGGGCAGCGGGTGGTCATGGCCTTTGGGCGGGAGGCTGGCGTGCTGGCCGATTTCGACGCGGCCAACGAGAAGGTGCGACAGGTCGGCATCCACGCCAACACGTACGCGATGCTGATTCCCCCCTTGATGGGCATCCTGAGCAACGCCAACATCGCTATCCTGGCTGGGCTTGGCGGTTGGATGACACTCCAGGGATGGGCCACGGTCGGCACCATCGCCACGTTTTATACCTACTCCCGCCAGTTCGCCGCGCCGCTGCGCCGGTTAGGGGATCTCTACAACCAAATCCAGGCCGCACTGGCCGGCGCAGAGCGCGTCTTTGAGGTCATTGACACAGAGCCAGAACTCACCGATGCCCCGGATGCCGTCGCATTGCACGAGATGGCGGGTGAGGTCGTTTTCGATCACGTGGACTTTAGCTATGTGCCCAGTGTGCCCGTCATCAAAGATATGAGCCTGCGAGCGCAGCCTGGACAGACCATTGCCCTGGTTGGGCCGACGGGTGCGGGCAAGACGACCATGATCAACTTGCTCTCACGCTTCTACGACATTGACGGGGGCGCTATCTGCATTGATGGCTGGGATATCCGCCAGGTACAGAAGGCCAGCTTGCGCCGTCAACTGGGGATTGTGCTGCAAGATACCTTTCTCTTCTCCGAGTCGGTGATGGAGAACATCCGCTATGGCCGGCTCGATGCCACCGACGAGGAGTGTATCGAGGCGGCTAAACTGGCCAACGCCGACCAGTTCATCCGCCGTCTCCCCCAGGGCTACGATACCCCGCTTTCAGAGCGCGCCAGCAACTTGAGCCAGGGGCAGCGGCAGTTGTTAGCCATCGCTCGCGCCGTACTGGCCGACCCAGGCATCTTGATTCTGGATGAGGCCACCAGCAGCGTAGATACCCGCACGGAGATGCGCATCCAGGAAGCCCTGCTGCGGTTGATGGAAGGGCGTACCAGTTTCGTCATCGCCCACCGGCTCAGCACCATCCGCAAAGCCGACAAGATCCTTGTCATCAACGGCGGTCGCATCATCGAGCGCGGCACCCACGACGAATTACTGGCACAGCGTGGGTTCTATCACAATTTGTATATGAGCCAGTTCAAGGGAAAGGCTGCTCCGGAGGTTTGGCAGTAGGATCTAATATTGCTACGGCCAACTCTCTCCTGCTCGCTGGTGCCCTCACCAGGGCTGACACAGACCCAATAGCTTAGCGTGAGCAAAGTGTGGTAAGATAGTGGCATTGGAGGTGTCTGATTTGTGAGCGAAGGCTGTCGCGTGGCCTGGCGAGAAGGGGACGATCGGACATGTCACTGATGACCGCAGTCGGTATGCCATTTCCACCGACGGCCGTGACATCTCGTCTGTCTGGTCACCGGACGGCAGCAAAATCGCCTTCGGGTTCAGCCAGCATGACCATTGGGAGATCTATGTCATGGACGCCGATGGATCGAACCGGGTGCGGCTGACCCGTGAAGAGCCTTTTGCCGATCCACCGCCCAACAACGTCTCTCCGGCCTGGTCACCGGACGGCCGGCACATTGCCTTTTTCACCGACCGGAATGGGAGATGGGAACTGTACGTCATGGACGCCGATGGCAGCAACCAGCGTCCCATGCTTGTCCTGAGCAGAGTCGAAGGGTTCGAGACGGCTCTGGACGGTTTGAATATCGAGTACGGTTTCGTCGCCGAGCGAATGGTTTCCTGGACAGAATGATAGGCGAGGTCTTTATGGAGTGTAACGGGGAATATTCAGCGCCTCCAAGATGAACTCATGTTTATTGACACTCAGATCCTTCCCCTTATTCGATCGCTTTGAATACGTCTATCTTGCCGTATTCTCCAAATATGTGAGCCGGGAAAGAGGCCTGCAGTTCGTACCGATCTTGCATAAGCAGGATGAGCTCTTTGTCGAAATCTTCTGTCACCGTGTAGTCAAACACAACAAAGTCAAACCGTTTTTGGGTAATGGCGCGTTCGTAGGCCTCCTTCCCTCCGCCTTGTTCGTCCTCGTACCACCAGGTGTCAAAAACTCGGTGAGGTATGCGCTCAGGGATTCCTTTCTCAATGAGGTAGTATTGGCCGACCACTCCACCTTCCATGAGGATGGTGTCACCCTGTTTTACATTATTCCTCAAGTGTTCCATCAGTTCTGTGGTATCTGACCAGTAGCTGCGCAACCCCGGGAGCATGCGCTGTCCAACTATGCCAAGATAGACAACGACTACGAGGCCGAGAACGCCGCTGACGATGGATAGCTTCACCCTCGTCAGTTTTTGCCCCAACAAATCCCTGAGCGTTGTGACGAGTCCACCGGCTGCGAGGGGTGCAAGTCCGACCAGAACGTAGCACGTGAATTTGAACAGCGTACTGTTGTCCTTGTTTAACAAATGATAAGGCAGCATACTGAGACCCACGACCAAGAGTCCAACGCTGACGACTCGATTCCGACGTTCATCCAGAGCGAATAGACTCAGCAACAACGGCAGCCAGAGATAGTTAACAAAGCTTTTGAGGATTTCCCATTCTATGTTTGGATCGCCTGATTGCTTGGTGAGTACCTGGCGCTGCCATAGCTCTGCCAATTGATCTTTCAAGGCCAAAGCATACAGGAGTAGCAGGAGGAAAGGCAGTCCGGTCAGAACGAGTTTCTCAAGGATACTGCTATCGAGTCGAATGGACATCTTCTCAGAGTCGCTCCTTGTGACGGAGATCATGCCCTTGATAGCCACCATCGTCCCATAGACAACGCTCAGAATGGCCACCATCACTGCAGGGTACTTGGTCAGCACGGCGAACGTCATGGCCAGGCTCCCAAGCACATACAAGTAGCTTTTGTCTCCTGAGAGGGCCGTCACCCACAGATAAACAGCGATGCTTACCAGCAAAACACTCAGGCTGTCAGAGTGGGCAAAGGTGCTTACAAAGATCGCCGGTCCATAGGCGGCAAAAATCCCTGCGGCGATGTAGCCGGCCACTTTTCCGTACACCTTTCGAGCGATCATCATTACGAACAACACCGTGATGACACCAAAGAGCGCATTGAGCCCCCTGGCCGACTCCACCCCTCCGAGCCAGCCGGCGAGCCCCAGTGGGATGTAGCTTAAAATCGGCCAGCCCACACGAGTGGTCAGTCCGTACGTTTCCTGCCCATTCAGCATCTGCCATCCTTTGTACAAGCTGATGGCTTCGTCAACAAAGGCCGTTCTGTAGTTGAGATTGCTGCGAAGCAGGGCCGCCACGGCCAATGTTAATACGATGCCCGTTTTGTCCAGGACTGAGAGAAGACGTTGCCTTTTCATGTCACACCTCTACTTAAAATAGGGATCGTCTATGGCCTCTTCGAAAGCGGCCAGGCTCTCCTGGCTGGACGCGACGGACCAGTTGATGTTCGGCCACTCGCGGTCCGACTGCACCTCCAGCAGAAGTACTCCTTGAACGAGAGGATACTTGGGCTTCAGCGAGGTGAAGCAATCCCGCAGCCAGGCCGCTTTATCGCCGCCCTGTTCTGCTGTGGCCAGTTCAGTCAAGATAATCGGCTTGCCCCACTGGAGAGCGGCTTGATACTGTCCATTGAACAGCTCATCGAAGCTGCGCCAGTTCGCCCACGGCACCGTCGGTGCAGTTCCGTGGTTGAGTACCGTCGTCCCCACAAAGTCTGCGATGTTGTCCCCCGGGTAGTATTGGGACGCCCAATCGTTGAGCCACATAGCACTCCAGAGGAATTGGACGTTTCTCGCTCCTTCCTCACGGAAGAGTGCGACGATGTGGCGATACGCCGCTTTGTACCCCTCTGGGTCACCCTGCCATGGATACCAAAGTCTGGCCCCTGGTTCCGTGCTCTGCTCGTGAGCAAATCGGATGATGATCGGTACGCCCACGGATTTGGCTCCCCGAGCCCACGACCGAATGTATTCATCGTGGTCACCGGCGGCAATGCTGCTCAGCGAGTACGCCGGCTGGACCCCTGTGGGGTTGGCAAAATCCCGCTTCCAGGGCTCCCAGGTGATGACCGGTACCAGTCCATTTTGCGAAGCCAGCTCAATCCAGTAGTCCGGGAAAGCTCTGTCATCGTCCCCCCAGGCTTGGAACCACAGGGCGTACTGTATCTTGTGCCTGAGCAGGCCTTCGAACTGCCGGATCGCAGCGAACCGGTCGTAGGGTGTACCGTCCAGGTAGGCACCCAGACCGACGTGTCCCGCCGGATTGAGCGTCGCGATTGGCTTTGGTACAGGTGTGTCGGTTGGGACAGATGGTGGTGCCGTTGTTGGCGCGGGCGTATCTGGTGGGACAGAGGATGGCATCGTTGTGGGTATGGGCGTATCCGTTGGGGCAGGGGGTAGTGTCGTTGCTGACGTGGGCGTATCTGATGGGACAGGGGGTGGTGTCGTTGCCGGCGTAGGCGTATCGGTTGGGGAAGGAGGCAGTGTCAAGACTGCCGTAGGGGTCGCTTGAGGCCCACAGGATGCCAGGCAACCAATGCCTATGGCTACGATGACCAGAACCCAGAGCTTTCTTAGACTCAAGTTACTCCTCCCTAAGCAAAATATGGGCACAGACCCACTTGCCATAACTAATGAGGTGAATAGTTGCGGAAGATGAGCGATAGCCAGATGAGCTAGCGATACTCGGCCAGGTACGTCTGCTCCGTTGAACTGATTGTGATCACGTGGCTAGGCTCACCGCCATCCGACCAAGATATGAAGTCAAGTCCGCCTTCTGTGGGCGGCGCGATAATCAATCGCTGAGCATTGACGATCGTTTCCACCGTGAACGGGGTAGTATGGGAGATGCCTGCATAGATGAGTTGCAGACCACTTGGCTGCGTGTCGAACGTATAAATCACAGTATTGGGGTGGAGTTCTACACACTCTATGTCCTGCAGTCCACCACTATCCGTTACTGTGAGACACAGTTCTAGCCAGGTATGATCGGCGTGATCGGGGGCGACGAAACTACCCTCTGTGCCTGTCGTGTTGAAGAAATCGTAATGGATATGTTCTTTATGGTGCAACAAGACTTCCCACTCCAGGCTGCTGCCGGAGAGCGCTCCGTCTTCGACGTCGGTGCCCGTGCCGCTGAACGAGATCGTATCGCCCACACTATAGGTCGTGCCAACTTTGGGCATCGTGATCGTGGCGGTTGGTGCCCTGTTGTCTATGGTCGGCGTTGCGCTAGCCTGCGCAGTGGGGAGGAAATCGCCTCTGGCCTCGTAACGGATGCGGCGAATCTCGCCGCTGCCATCAGGGTTAAGGACCACATAGTACAAGTTCTCGTCTGGTCCGAGCGTCAGTTGCACCGGGCCACCCCCGTGCGATACAGCTTGCGCAAAATCATGGGCGATGGCGTTGTCATTTATATCGAACGTCAGGTATTTGATCCAATCGCGATCATAGTCTGCGATAAATAGGGCGCCCTGATAATCGGGTGGATAGGTCGTCCCTGTATAAAAGGCGCCAGGGAGAACCGCTGCTCCCTCCCCCACCTCGTAAGCGTAAAGTGGAGCTTGCACGACATCCGGCTCCTGCGCATAGAGAGGCGCGCAAATGGCCTGCGTAGCAGCATAGTATTCATAGCTTGGCTGGTGGGCACTGCCGGTGTCATCCCCCTCATAGCATGGCCAGCCGAAATTCTTGCCCTTCCCGGTATTGATCTCTTCCCACGCATACCACCCGACGTCTCCGATGAATGGTTCGTTGGTCACAGGATGAATCGCGAATCGGAAGGGGTTGCGCAGTCCATAGCTCCATACCTTCGAGCGGTTGTGATGCGGATCGCCGTCATAGAAGGGATTATCGGGATAGCCGTGGCCTGTATCCGGATCGATGCGTAAAATCTTGCCGGCGAGACTATCCAGATTTTGCGCCCGTAACGCCCGCGGGTCAGGATCAAAGAAGGGAGTGCCCTCGCCGCTGCCGGCGTAGAGCGATCCATCGGAGCCAAAAATAACCGTACCGATACTGTGCGATGGACCGTCCGAGGGCAGACAATCCTCAATCGGTGTGCCGTTGTCATCGCATGAGGGTATCCCACCCAATCCATTCTTATCAGCCGGATCACCGATGTTCGCCAGGATGCTGTTATTGCCAAGAAGCACGACCTCGCTCTTGGGATCGGCGAGGTTGGTGTTGGTTACAAAGGCCGAAACACGGATCAAGCGATTGACTCGTTCTCCCCCCCCGTCCGGCCCATCATTGTCGAAAGGGTTGCCTGGTAGGTCGGGGGGATCGTGGGTAAACAGGAGATAAACGTGAGGGGTGATGGGAAAAGAAGGATGGACCGCGATACCGAGCAGACCGTGATCCCAATAACTATTGACTTTTGCGGAGATGTCAATGAAGTCGGTCGGCAGCAATTGACCGTTTTCAAACACCCGAACTCTACCGTCCTTAAGGGCGATGAACATGCGCCCGTCAGGTGCCCAGCCAATTGCCGTCGGCGACGACAGACCTGTCACTATAGCCTCACTGATAAAGCCGGGCGGCAAACCGGGCGTTGCAGTGATAGGAGCAGTTGGCGCGGGCGTACCCGTCAGGACAGGGCTTGAAGTCGGTATTGGCATGGGCGTATCCGTCGGGACAAGGGTTGATGTCGCTGTTGGCGCGGGCGTGTCCGTCGGGACAACGGTTAGTGTCAAAACTGTCGTAGGGGTCACTTGAGGCCCACAGGATGCCAGGCAACCGACGCCTATGGCTATGATGATCAGAACCCAGAGCTTTCCCAAAATCATGAAGACATATCTTGGCTTTTGTTCCATTGTCTCGTCCCTCTCTTTTTCCGTGCCAACTCTATATCACAAATCACGTCTGACGTTGCTTAGTCATAAGCCTGCTCAGAACAGATTGTCTAAAGGCATTTTCAATCGCTTCGATAACTACCTTGTCTGGTTTCACTCCATGCCATGAGTTACGCACGATTCGGCTGAGTCCTAGAATGAAGAACCCTGCCCAGAACAGACTCCCCAGGTCCGCTGTCTGCAACAAGGAATGAGTGGCGATGTGGTACAGGCTGGCTGCAATCAGAGCCAGAAACAGCAAGATCTGAGGCAATATCTCTCTCCAGTACCAACCATAGACGTGTTCCTTGCGCGTTACACGATAGCTAGGTTTGCGATTGGGGCCGTAGAGCAGGGCGATAATAGTCGCCTTGGCATAGACTGGCGCCATACCTAACCACGTTTGGCGGGCTCGCCACAGGTCCTCGTATGGCAACCCATCAGCGAGGCTGACCAGCAACAGCTCAACCGCCGCTGCATAGGGCCAAAAGTGCAAGGCATACGCGGCGTGAGTCGTGATCAGTGGGTAGATACTGAATGTCAGGGTAAACACTGGTGTGATGGCGAAAACCAGTACGGCAAAGCTGAGCATGTAGAAGAAGCCCAGTTCGCAAAATAGGAGATGTTGCCGCAGGTTCAAGCCTCGCTTGTTGCCCCAGATGGTAATGCGCATCGTATCTATGGCCCAGGTACCTCGCTGCTTCACGGTGTTGGGGATATCTTCAGGAGCGGTTTGACCTACCGCACCGACGATGGGCAGGAACACACCGCGCCAGCCGCGCCTCAGCATTTCAACGCCAGACTGGAGATCCTCGACCAGGTTCCACGTGGGGAATCCACCGATGTCGTCCAGAGCCTTACGGCGAAAGATCACCCCGGACCCACAAGGGAACACGGCATTGGCGGCATTCTTGGCAAACATCGCTTTTCGATAGAAGAGGGGTTCCAGATTGCCAAATGGGTCACCAGGGCTCACCTTGGCTCCCTTAATGGTCTGCACAAAACCGGCCTTTGGATCAGCCAGGAGCTGGCCGATGGCCTGGCGGAGAAAGCTTGGATCGCCGACTGAGTCGTCCGCATCCCTTGTCTCTATAAAAGAAACATGAGGCGCATACTTGTTGACCAGTTCGAAAACGGAATTCAGGTTTCCAGCCTTGGCCTCCCCACGTCTCTTGGGATCGCCTCTCAGGGGGGGCTCGTGATAGCCAATGATAGATTGTGGATGTTCCTGACTCAGGCGTGTCACAACAGAATGAATTTTCCCACTGTGGGCATCGTCGCTGATAACCACCGTGATTTTTTCTTCAGGATAATCCTGTTCCAGCACAGACCTGGCGGTTTCATAGACCATCATCGGAGGTTCCCCATAGGTGGGGATGATGACGAGAACCTCCGGCTCTTGTCCGATTGGAACCGGATGTTCCTCAGCTACGGTGTAATGCCAGTGGTTGTGAGCCGTCACGAGGGTCATCAGGGCTGTCAGCAGACTAGCGGCTGCGAACGGAATCGAGAGCCAGGGAGCTTGCCAGTTGAGATTAGTCAATAACCATGGTAGATACAAGGCCGTCGCGAACAGGAGAAGGATCCCTGCCACTCTGACTTTCCATTTTCTCATTTTGCTATTTCCTCGAGGTGTTCTGCCATATCGTGGTTTGGACTGGATAGCTTACGTAGGCCAAATCGGTGCCCAGGCCAACTACTGTGTTGGTAGTAGAGAAGACGGGTTGGAAAACGCCGCACTGCTGGATCGTTTGCAGAACGGGCTCCGGCCACTGGTATGAGCCCTCTGAATTGACAAACCAATCATATTGGCATAGCCCGATTTCTGATTCACCATGAGTGATACGGTAGACGTCAAAAACGTCCCAGGGTGAATTGATTCGACCTTCGGTATACAGATACATGGTGTACGGCCAAGACTCGTTGATCAGGAGTTTCTGACCAGGTTGGACCTGAGCGGTCAGATAGCTGGCCGCTTGGCGCACATCGGGCCAGGCATGATCGAGTCGGTCCAGTTGGGTGAAGCCCAATACGGCAAGGGCCAGGATGATTACCACAGCAACTGCTTTTCGTCTCCAGCGTTCCCACATCGTGGTCAGGGCAAGTCCTATGAGCGGATAGGCAAACAGGTAGCCAAAAATGATGTGCTTCGAATCGCCCACGGGGTTTCCCGATATCAGGTGATAAGCTGGCCAGATGGTCAAGCTGAGCAGGAGGACACTCGCCAGGATACGTTTGTCCTTGGCGATAAACCACCCAATCAAAGCCAAGAGGAAAGGTATGCCACTCAGGTAAAGTAACGCGAACCCAATCATGGTTTTCGTAGAACCGAAGGCAGGTTTGTTTGCCAAGGTCCATCTGAGAAACTGGCCGAGTTGCTCTCGCCCGGGAAGGTAGAAAGCCAGGGTGATGGCCGAGCTGATCAGGCCAAACATGACAATGTCCATGACCGCCTTCTCTTTGCGAAGAGCGAAAACGACACCGACAATGGGTAGTAGCATGATCCCTACCGGATATTTTGCAAACATGCTGAGCGTGAAAGCAACGGCGGCCAACAACAGCCACTTTCGATCGTCCTTTCTGGCCAACTCTGTGACCGCCCAAAAGCTTACAGCGATCCCGGCCAGTGCGGGTACGTCATATACACCTAAACGCGCCGTAGCTACAAACGGGCCGCTGATGGCGAACGTTGCCGCGGTCCAGAAACTTGCCTTCTGGCCAAACAAGTTGTGCGTAGCCTGCACGAGGGCAACGAAGGCAATGGTTGCCAGAACCAAGGCAACGATTCGTGTGCCGATCAATCCCCCAACTTTGTACCCCACTGCCGCCAGAATCGGCCAGAGCAAAGATCCAGCAAACCAAACAAGATAGCCATCGGCGTATCCATGGCCCTCAAGAGTACGTTGGCCAGCCGTGATATAGATACCCTCATCGAAGAAGGGCCCGTTATAGTTCAACGTGGCCAGGCAAAACAGAAGCCACAATCCTATGATAAGCCAGCTTACTCGCCTGTAGCTATTCACGGTTGCCACCTCCTTTAAAGGTGCTGATGCACGGATCATCCTATCTCCTGTATTCAAAAAAGGTCGCCTCTTGGAGGTGTCTGAGAATTCTTCAGCATCATATTACACACTTTTGCCCGGCCTGTCCATCCGTAAACGTACGTAATTAATGCAAAAAAGCCCCCTATTTTTCGCACGGGGCCGGTCCTGGTGCGTGGAAAGTGATCACAGGAGAGGCACGCCCTTATTATATCATCAGGGCGACCGTTTGTCTAGGACAAGAGTCTTCTCTTCCCCTGCGTCTGTGGTTTACTGCTCCAGGTCCTCCCGGCTCACCACGACGATTTGGCTTTCATCTAAGACTTTGGCGCACCTTCTCACAAAACGAAATCCATTGGGAAAGTGTCTTCATATTCGATGTCATCCAGTCCTCGCCAACGTCCCCCAGAGTCCTTCTGGCCAAGAGAGCGATGTGAGGGACATTGGCAGCGGGCGTTCTTAGGATCTGGACATGCTTCTATCTTATCTACCAGAGACTTTAGATCGGCTTTCTTTACTTTATAACCACGATGGTCAACCGATTCTGAATCGAGCGCACCCCGTCTGGACTCTTCGTATACTGCCACTCCACGAAACCTACAACGTGAGCATCTAACAATCTGGACTGCTATCTCATCCGAGCGGCTGTCAGGAGGCAGTTCAATACGATGGGTGATTTTCAGGGAACGGGGTGTCATACATTCCGGGCATACAAATGGCATGATATATTCCTCCTATATATGGATCAATTCGCTCGTCGCTCTCGGGGGATCTTTAACTTTGCGCCAATGAACCGTTTATGCGTCAAGTTCAGACTTCGGGCGATGCGTCGAATCTCCTCGATCTCGTCGTGGGAAACGTGACCGTCGGCGTCGGCCACAGTGAATAGGACGTCCAGGAAGCGGATGCGCTCGTCCTCCGTTGTGCTGGTGGAGAACTCGCGCGTCAGGCGGAAGTAATCCAGGTCAGCGCTGATTTCGGACACCGCGACCTCGGCGACGAAGGCGGCTGCTTCTCGGCTGATGTCCCAGCCCGCTTGCAGCGCATTGACCATCATTTCGAATTCATCCTCTGTCACCTCACGGTCAACGTGGGCCACTCGCGCCATCAGTCCTCCGGCCAGGCTGAGTCTGCGCAAGTCCGCCTCTGGGATGTCCAGGTCAACCTCGTCCAAATTCAGGCGCTGGCGCACTGCGTAGTAGACCTTGTTCTTGATGAAATCCTCAAAGTATTCCTCACGGTTGGGGGCGTTGGCCACCGCCTGCGAGCGCCGCTGCACCGTCCCCCGGACCAAACGCCCCAACTGCCCCATAACCCCTAGGTCCACTGCTTCGATGGCGGCCTTGATCTCTTCCGCGACAGCCCGTTCCTCATCGGTCACGACACCATCGGCCTGGATCAGATCCTCCAGCGCCGAGAGGGCCAGCGCTCTGTCTTTCGGTGTTTGCAGCGCAGCCTGCAAGAGCTCCACCAGGCGGGCTCGCTCTGCCGCGCTCACCGGCGACTCGATGTACATCTCCAGCATGGCCCACTCGCGCCCGGTAAGTTGCGTGCCCCAATCCAGCCCGGCGTGGGGCAACCGGAAGAGCAGATCCTTCAGGCTGTTGATTTCCTCGAGAGTCATCTCGCCGTCAGCCCACGCCGCTGCGACGATCACCCTGGCTAACGTCAGAATCAGGTTCTTGTCAGACATCATTATTCCTCCAGTACATCGTTCGGCTCGTCGCTAGACACTTTATACCATGCTAGAATGTTTACATAAATCAGACCCAATTTCTTTACATAATTTGGGGTAAGAGATCACCTTATTATAAGCATGGTATGCTCAAAGGTCAAACTTGCCACGGTTAGATTTATGCAATGGAAGCCAACAGGCTTACCAACTCTCCCATTGCTCCGGCAATCTCCACCCTCGTCCCCAGCTCCGCCCCGATCTCCAGCGGAGTCATGTCGTCCAGTGTTATCTCTCCGGCTGCATCGAACATGGTCCGCGGCAAGAAGACGACGTCGCTCCTAGCACGTCTTTGCAGCGCTGCTATCACGTCCTGTCCTGTCAGGAGCCCCGAAACCGTTACCGTCGGCCCGAAGAACTCGTTGACAACAGGGATGACCTCAATTTCAAGGCCGGTCAACTCGACGCTATGGGAATTCCCTTCTGGACTAGCGAAACTTGTTTCGCGTTCGGCCGGCGCAGAACAAGGCTCCGGTGAGCTCAGTCGAACCGTTC
>JBGVTF010000378.1:0-9044 GCA_041862415.1 Anaerolineae bacterium
TTCTCACCCAAGGCATCAACAAAGCCCTGACAACGGGCGTCGAGGCCGGTGTGCCCAACCTGCTGGTTGATGCACACGCCCTTGGTCCCACCCTCGGCCGCCAGACGCAGACCGCCCAGGTAGCCGCCCTGGTACTCGTCCTGCCCCAGGTAGGCCATGTAGGGGATGCCATCCACAACCGGGCCAGAGCCAGCATTGTAGGCTATGACCGGAATGCCCGCGTCAAGGGCGCGCATGATCGGCTCCTTGAACAGAACGGGGTCGGTCACCGTCAGGGCAATGCCGTCCGGCTGCGCGGCCACCGCCTGGTCAATCAGGGTAGCCGTCTTCTCCAGGTTGAACTCATCCGGCCCCAACACCGTGACATTGACGCCTATGTCTTCCGCGCCGTCAGCGATGCCTTGCTCGACCGTGCACCAGAAGGAATCCCAGGCGCACAACGCGTGCTGGACCATGATGAAGTTGAGCTCCTCAGGTTTGGCAGGCTCATAGGCTGCCAGGAAGGCCTCGGCCTCTTCGGCGCTGGGGATCCAGAGCTTCCAGCCGGGCTGAATCAGGTTAGCATCGGTAATTTCGGCGAAGGAGCTATCTTCCTCGTGCTTTGCGTTGGTAGCCAACATGATGGCCGGCCAAGCCAGAGGGTTGCCCAGATACTTGTCAGCAATCTTGGACAGCGAGTCACCGGCGGTGACGACGTACTCCTGGCCCTGGGCCAGTGGAGCGGCGCTGACCACTGGCACAAAGACGGCCAACAGGGCCACGATCATTAGTAGGCTAAACAGCTTTTTCATTTGTTTCCTCCTCAAACTTTTTTATTATAGTCTACAGAAAGTTCTGCACCCTCCGATATCTTTCGTCTATAGGCATCACTCCTTTCTTCGGGCAGATGGCTGATAGCTAACGTCTACATGCGGCAAGCTTTGACACTACCTAAGTGGGCTACGTTAATGTTTTCGGATATGGGCATCTCCCCCTTCCAGCAAGACTAGCACAGGGCCTTCGTCTGCATTCCAAGAGGACCATGCATTTCCAGCAACCAGACTCATGCTAAGCGGGCAAGGCAATTAGCCTTGTTTGCCAAGATACGTGTTGCTGATCACGGCAATGATCAAGATCAGGCCAGCCACGGCCTGGAAGATCTGGACCGGGATCTGCATCAGCACCAGGCCTTGCTCCAGCATTTGTAGCAGCAGCATCCCGACACACGCTCCGAAGATGGTGCCATAGCCGCCGGTGAGTCGCACGCCACCAATGACGCAAGCCGCGACTGCAACCAGTTCCATGCCCTCCCCGCGTAAAGGATCTACGCTCAGGTAATGAGCAAATTGCAGGACACTGGCGATACCCGCCAGGAGTCCGGTCAGCACGAAATTGATCACCTTCACTCGCTTGACCGGCACACCCTGCGACAGCGCTGCGCCGGGATTCCCTCCAACCGCAAACACCCAATTGCCGTACCGTGTGCGTCTCAACACTAAAGACATCACAATCGCAATCACGATAAACCAGATAATGGAGATGCGGAAATTGCCGGCTGGCGTGAAGAGTTGATTAATTGGACCGATCGCGCCGTTCAAAAAATCAAACAGTGCCAGCCGGTCTCCGGTGCACCTGGCAAAATCCCCGCCACCAAGGGCGCGCGCAATGCCACGGTATGCCAGCATTGTCCCTAGCGTGGTAATGAACGACGGGATTCCTGTCCCGGTAACGATCAGGCCATTGATCAATCCCAAGAGGGCACAGACGATCAAGGCCAGCAATATGGCCAAAATCGGGTGCATCCCGGCATTCTCCACACTCAAAGCAAAGATGTAACTCGCGACGGCAAAGGTCGAGCCGACCGACAGATCAAACTCCCCGGAAATCATGAGCATAGCCACGCCGACGACCACGATGCCCGTGATACTGGCAAAGGTCAGGATATTGCTCATAGCCAACGGGGTCAAGAAATTGTCTGCCGCAACAGAAAAAAAGACGAATAGTGCCAGAAAGCTAGTCAAAGCCACCACTTCGGAGAAATTAGCCAAGCTATAGCGTAGCCGCGTCAATGTAGCCGTCTGAGATCGCATAATATCCCTCCAGGAATCGTGTGTCGTGCAGCAAGTATCTAGGTTTTTGCTCTATCGGTTTCCTCTAACTGCGTGACGTCGTGGAACACGATACATCAATACAAGTGGGGAGACAGCGCATCGCCTGCCGCTATTGCGGCACAGGCAAACTCCAGCTAATAGACGCCATAAGCTTTCCAGGCTTCCCACATGGCCATAATATTCTCCGGAGGAACGTTTGCCTGGATATCGTGCACTGCAGCAAAGACGAAGCCACCACCAGGAGCCAGCGCTTCGATGTTTCGCTTTACGTCCTCTTGGACTTCCTCCGGAGTGCCCGTACCCAGAACACCTTGCGTATCAACACCGCCTCCCCAGAAGACCAACTCACGGCCGAATTGTTGTTCAAGTTCTTTGGGATCCATACCAACAGCGCTGATTTGAACCGGGTTTAGGATATCAATCCCCACATCTATCAAATCTCCAATGAGTGGGCGGATCGCGCCGCACGAATGGAAAAACAATTTGATCCGAGCCTGCCGCTTGATGAAGGAAAAGAGCTGCTCATGCCGTGGCTTAATGACCTTTCGGTACGTCTCAGGCGAGAATAACAGAGACCGTTGACCAGCCATGTCATCGGCTTCGAGAACCACATCAACCAGGTCGCCAACCTCTGCCAGAGCCCGCTGCCAAAACGCGCACTTGAACTCGACCAAGCGATCAAGCATGTAGGCTATGAATTTGTGGTTAACAGCCAAGTCTACGTAGAACTGCTCGAAACCCCGGGTCCAAGCGTACATCTCAAGAATGCCAGAACATGGTCCAGCCAGAGCGACCGCTTTACCTTGCTCGACTGCTGCCTCCACGTCACGCCGCAGATTCTGAAACCGATGGTCATCCAAAGGATCCGGGAATTTGAATGTTTTGAAATCCTCTAACTTCTCGGCGTCAGCCAGGGGATGGATGTACATGTCGTAGTAGAAACCACCCTCTTTAGGCTTTTGCCAACCAATCCCCCATTCGTCCGTATATGCTTCATAGGCGCCTTCATCCCGAAACACAAATCCAAAGTCTGCTTGGGGCTGCGGAATAACAAGAGCAACATCTGTTTCCAGCCGTTCCGCCAGATCTTCTTCGACAACAGCCAACTGCTCAGCCATATAGGAGATTCTGGGCTCACGAACCGGCAATTTCAAATACTTGCGTAGATTCTCGTAAGCGGTCAGGTGAATAAGTGATACGCCAGTCCCGCCCAAATCAAAGGGAACGTGATCGGGTTCCTTATGACCCAATGCCAGCATGACGCGCTCATGAGAATTCATTTCTTTTGGAAGTATACCTCATCCTCATCTGGCTGATGGACGCCTGTCAGAACCTTCATCAAGGTTGACTTGGCAGCGCCATTCTCTCCCACCAGTCCCAAGGACCTCACGCTGATGCAGTGCCGAGTCTATCTGGCAAAGGGCTCACATCGGGCCAAAGCTCTTGGATATTTTTCCCATCCGCACCAGTGACCCCATCACTTTTTGCCTTCTTTACCCGCGTCCACAAATATTGTACTATGGGACAGGCTAAAAATCAAGACCTTACCCCTACAAATCCAAACCTCGCTGGCTCTCAATAACCTTTTGGCACGCCCATCACGGCCCACCCCCTCTGCCGGGCGTGGGCCAGAAGCTCCTCGTCAGGGCAGACAGCCACCGGATTGCCCACCGATTCCAAGAGGGGCACATCGTAGATGGTGTCCGCATAGGCAAAACTGGAAGCGAAATCAACCTCCCAACCAGCGGTCTCAAGGAACTCCTTCGTCCTCTGCACCTTGTAAGGGCCGAAGCAGAAGGGGGGCACGATGCGACCCGTGTAGCGTTCCCCTCGAACCTCTAGGGGGGTGCCCACCGCATGGAGAATTCCCACCCCCCGCGCGATGATTTCCAGTAGTTCCTGGAAGGTCCCCGACACCAGAACCACTTGATGCCCCTGCTCTTGATGCCAGCGTAAGGTGGACATCGCTTCAGGGTACAGAGAATGGGCTACATCGTGATCCCAAATCCACTGAAAGAACCGCTGGGCCTCCTGGCGGGAGAACCCGCCTACAGCGCCAGCCATATTTTCCCCCCACCGTCTGAAGTACCCCTCCTTGTCCAACAGCCCCCTTTTGACTAACGGCCAGGGTCCCAGGTTGGTGACCAGAAAGGACAGGAGAAAAAGCAGCTTTTTGCGGTGAATCCGGTGATGTTGGGTAATGGCTTTCCAGATGTGGCCGGTATACAGAGTGCCGTCGAGGTCGAAGAAAGCGGCAATCACGTTTGATGTCCCTCAATCTCACTCAGCTTGACTGGACGGTTTTCCTCGTAAGATTTCATGGCTGCGTATCCCATCACCACGGGGATACGGCCATCTATGCCCCTCACAGAAGGTGTTCTATCTCGCTGAATACATTCAATAAACTCTTTCATTTCCGCAACGTAGGCTTCGGTGTAACGCTCCACAAAGAAGAACAGAGGCAACGAAGAGTGGACACCTTCCGCATTGCTGTAGACCGCTGTATCGGGTGTGTTGTTAGAGACAGCCACCATGCCCTCGGAGCCAAAGACCTCAACCCGTTGATCGTAGCCATACACAGCCTTCCGGCTGTTGTCAATGGTGCCGATGGTGCCGTTCTCAAAACGAAGCGTGATGACGGTGGTGTCAATATCGCCAGCCTGGCCGATTTCAGGATCTACCATGACCCCACCGCTAGCATAAATTTCGTTGACTTCGCTGCCAATGAGGTAGCGGGCCATGTCAAAGTCGTGGATGGTCATATCCAGAAAGATGCCACCGGAGACCTTGATGTACTCGATGGGAGGCGGCCCTGGGTCGCGGCTGGTGATGCGCAGGATGTGCGGCGTGCCGATTTTGCCAGCAGCCACCGCCTCACGGACACGCTTAAAGTTTGGATCAAAGCGCCGGTTGAACCCTACTTGCAGCTTGACCCCCGCTTTGTCTACGGCTTCGAGGGCCTTATCAATCCTGGTCAGATCAAAGTCAATGGGCTTCTCACAGAAGATGTGCTTTCCGGCAGCAGCCGCCTCTTCAATCATCCACGCATGCGTATCCGTACTGGAGCAGATAATGACGGCCTGGATGTCCGGATTTTCCATGATTTCCCGGTAATTCTTGACGGCTGAGGGAATCTGGAGATCAGCCGCACACTTCTCGGCCGCTTCCAGGAAAATATCTGCTATGGCGATGATGTTGGCCTCAGGGACCCGGTAAGCCAGGTTTTCTGCGTGCAACTTTCCTATTCTACCTGCGCCGATAACACCTACATTGACTTTTGCGGACATTTTCGCTAGCCTCCTTTCCACAGAATGAGAAGTGAAGGATTAGAGACTAGAATTTAGAAATTAGAAGGGGTGGATGGGGGAGTTACTGACGCCTCCTGACGCGACGCTGCTTGATAGTGACGACGAGAAGAGCAATGATCTCGTCGCACAGAGCGATGCGATAAGCTATCCGGCACCTGCGCCAGCCACTCCTCATACGTCATCTTCCCCTCCCCCTTCCCACTTCTAATTTCTAATCCCCAATCTCTAACTCCCAACCCCTATGGTTTGACTATGATCTTCCCATCCTCTCTGGTCACCGATTGGGCGATGGCATCCACCACCCCGTCCAGGTCATAGCGGGCGGTGATGATCTGGGTCATATCAATGAGCCCGGAAGCCATCATACGGATGACACTGGGGAAGATGGCGTGGCCGGAGTGGCCCTGCGAGCCAAAGACCTGGCCGCGCCGCACCTGCAAGGTCTCCAAATACATGGGCACCCGCGTGGCGGCCCGCCCCACCTGGGCGATCTTGCCATTGATGGCCAGCGACTTCTCCATCTCGGGCACCGTCACCTCCGGCGCACCGGCGGCCTCCACGCTGAGGTCAGCCCCCTGACCCTCGGTGAGGTCCATGACCACCTCGTTGGGGTTCACTTCGCGCGGGTCGAAGACATGGTCGGCCCCCACTTTCTTGGCCAGCTCCAGCCGGGGGGCAGAGAGCTCGAAGCCGATGACCTTGGCTGCGCCCGAGGCTTTGCACTCGGCCGCGACCGCCAGGCCGATGGGGCCCAGACCGTAGACGGCCACGTAGGCCCCCGGACGAAAGCCCCCGGCCCGTTCAAAGACTGTATTGTAAGCCACACTGGAGGGTTCCACCAGAGCCCCGGCCTCGTAGACCTTGTCTTCATCACCGTAGCGGTCCATGAGGGCATTGAGCTTCCAGCAGTACTTGGCCCCGACGGCGATGTACTCGGCGAAAGCGCCAGGGATAGTGAAGCCAATCTCCTCCAGATTGGTGCAGTGGTTGGGGAAGCCGTTGCGGCAGGGGAAGCAGTGGCCGCACCAGATCATCTCCTCGGCAGTGACCATGTCGCCGACCTCAAGATCCTCGACTTCGCTGCCCACCTCGACGACCTGGCCCGAAAACTCGTGGCCCAGGATGGTGGGGAACTTGGTCAGGCCAGGGTAGAGGATATAGTCCTGGTCGTCGGTCTCGTAGAAGTGCATGTCCGAGCCACACACGCCGCAGGCCTTGACCTGGATGAGCACCTGGTCTGGCTCGATAGCGGGTTTCTCCACTTCCTGGACCTTGAGCTCCGGGTAGCGCCAGATAGCGTTGCCGGTGATGGCCTTACCCGTGGTCTTCTCGAACTCTGAGAGTTCGTACCCCTTACGGGGCTCCCACTTAGCACTTAGAACTAACCCCTTCATGTTTAATATCTCCTTTCTTTGCTTTCAACATAGCCTTATGCTATAATGAATTATCTCAAAGCCGATTCCGCTTCAAAAGCGAGGTGAATTATGCCGAACACAAATCTGGAAGAAGGCATCACTATCCCCCTAAAACTATTGAACGAAGCAGGCGACGAAGGTTTGGTCGTGCTCCCTTTGGCCGAAGGCGCTTATTTCGTCATCCGCGCCGACCTCTTCGCCACCTATCCCCGCCAGCGCCTGGCCTCCATCCGCCGAGTGGCCAAGGCTCTGCAAGAAGTCGAAACGAAACTCGAAGGCAAAGTGCCGTCTACTTCCCGCAAGCGGCGCGGTCTGGATGAATTAGCACAGCGAGGATTCGCCATCTCGGACGGAACGGGCTACCGGCTACAGGAACAGTTGCTCCCTGGTGTGACCCTGGATTCGGTGCGTCAGGGCCTCGCTTCGATGAAGGGCACGCTGGCGCAAGAGGTCATCGAGGAGCGAGGTGAGGAGTGATGGCTTTTTTCCTCTTCGACACCAGCGCTCTGGTGAAGAGATACCACCTCGAACCTGGCTCCGACAAGGTAGATGAGATATTTGAGGATACCGATAACGTCCTCATCATCTCGGAGTTGGCCCTCGTGGAGGTGACCTCGGCCCTCCTGCGCAAGCGAAATCGGGGCGAGATCACGGCCTCAGCGATGGAAAACGCCCTTGCCCAGTTCGCCCGCGATGTCTTGAGCGAGTTGATCGTGGCTGACCTTACGAGCGATCTCGTTCATCGAGCGAGGGAGATGGTTTTGAAGCACAACCTGAGGACATTGGATGCTCTCCAACTGGCTTTTGCCCTGGGGTTTCAGGCGCTCAAACCCACTCCCGCTTTTGTCTGTGCAGATGTCAGGCTAGGCGATGCTGCCCAAGCAGCAGAGCTGACCGTTCTTGACCCCGAGACCTCGTAAAATCGAACCCGCGCCTACTCAAAAGCCCTTCCTCACCTCAAAACGCAAACCCTCTTTTCAGCGCCTTGTATGCTCAAGGTCATAGAAGGCGACCTCGTGCTCAGGTACTTGGGTGCAGCGATCCGCACAGGAGCGCAAGATTTATCCCCATCCCGGCTTCCCCGACGACCTGCGCACCACCAACTTGCCGTGCAAGGTGATATCGGACACGGAATCCGCCCCGGCCAGGATGTCCAGCAGCATCCCCATAGCCGTCTGCCCCATCTCGTATTTGCGCTGTTCGACCGTGGTCAGGGGAGGATCTACATAAGCGGCGAAGGCGATGTCGTCAAAGCCCACCACCGACATATCTTGCGGTATCCTGAAGCCCATCCGCTTGGCTTCCGCCATGGCACCAATGGCCGTCATGTCATTGTAGCAAAAAACGGCCGTCGGCGGAGGAGATAGAGCCAGGAGCTGTCGCATCCCCCCTTCTCCCCCGTCCAGACAACCGTTTCCGGAACCGATCAAAGAGTCGGTGAATTCTATGTGATGAGCTTGAAGGGCCCGCCTATAGCCCTCCAGACGGTTGAGGCTGGAGCTGGCTCCCTCGGGCCCGGTAATGTAGCCTATGCGCTTGTGGCCCAGGTCCAGCAAATAGCTGGTGACCATCTCACCACCGTGGACGTTGTCGGTGGCTACCGAGTAGACATAGCGCCCCTCTCGCTGGTTGTTAATCAGGACGATGGGTACCTCCACTTCCTCCAACATAGGCAAATAAAGGTTACCTACCCGCGAGGCAGTGACGATGATTCCGTCTACCCTTTTCTCACGTAAAATACGCACGGCAGTGATTTCCCGTTGAGGTTCGGCATTCGAGTCGCAGAGAATGACGCTGTAGCCGTTGTCCAGAGCCGTCTCTTCGATGCCTCGCACCACCTCCGAGACGAAAGGATCGGCAATGGTGGTGACCACCAGACCAACGGTACGGGTGCGCTTGGTCACCAAACCCCGAGCGATGGCACTGGGCGAGTATCCCATCTCCTTCGCCAAACGGCGAACGCGCCGCTTTGTCTCTTCAGCCACCAGGGGACTGTCAGCCAAGGCCCGAGAGACGGTAGAATGAGAAACCCCCGCTGCTTTGGCGATATCCTTGATAGATACGCCCATAGACCTACCCTGCCCTTTACACACGTGTGCAAAAGAAAGCCAAAAAAAGAAGTCACTCAGAGGTGGCACGTTCTGGCATCAAACACCGTCGCTATTTTAGCACAACAGCCTGCAATTGGCAAATACGTTGGCGCTCCTTCTCACCTGTACAGCGCACTATAT
>JBGVTF010000379.1:0-13065 GCA_041862415.1 Anaerolineae bacterium
TCTATCTGCCTACGCTGGCGCGAATGGGGATCGAGGCCATGGTCGAAATCAACCGGTGGGGGTGGTATCCGATTGGGGGTGGGGAGATCAGAGCGGGGATCAGGGGGCAAGGGGTAAGGGCTGGCAAAAACATAACTTCCCAGTTTGCTCCGGCTGGATTTGGAATCCAGCCGCCGGACCGCCGGATTTGCAATCCGGCGGGAGCGGAAGTTATTCCCTCTATCTCTTACCCCCTGGCCGCTATCAACCTGGTTGAGCGGGGAGAGTTGAAACGTCTCTGGGGTATTTCGGCTCTGTCTAACCTGCCGGCCCACATCGGCCAGCGGCAGAAGCGTCAGGCTGAGAGGTTGTTGCGGGAGCGTGGCTTCACACCGGAGATCGAGATCGTTGAGGCACCCTCACCTGGCCAGGGCACCGTCGTCTTTTTGGTGGCCGAGTTCGAGGACGTGGTGGCTGGCTTTACCTCGTATGGGGCGCGGGGCAAGAGAGCGGAGAAAGTGGCCGAGGAAGCCTGTCGGGAGTTTATCCAGTACTACGATAGTGGACAGGCTCTGGACAAGCACCTGGCCGACCAGTTGATCCTGCCCATGAGCCTGGCGGCAGGCCAGTCCGGTTTCACCACCTGCGAGATCACACAGCATCTGTTGACGAATGTAGGCGTGGTGCAGCGGCTAATGGCAGTGAAAGCTGAAATAGAGGGAAAAGCAGTGCTGGTCAAGGGGTTTTGCCCAATTTATTGATGAGGGTCGCGCAAATCTACACGTAATCTTCACGTTTGGGGCGTACAGGCTATTGCACTGACTTTGATTTTGGTGTATAATGAAACCGAATACATTAAGAGAGCACTCAGAAGACACTGTTTCGAATAGATCATTATGGAAGGAGGTGAACCAGGATGCTATATCTGCCGCGTGAGGAAGGCCAGGGTTTGGTGGAGTACGCTTTGATTCTTGTCTTGGTAGCTATCGTTGTTATCGCTATTCTGCTCCTGCTAGGCCCTATCGTTGGCAACGTCTTCAGCAACATCGTCGCCAACATCTAGCAAGGTGGCCCCGATAGCTTACAAGCAACAAACCCCGCAAGCAAGACAGAACCCTATCAGCCGATAGGGTTCTGTTATTGGTTCGACATTGCCCCCTTTCACGATGGGATGAAGGGGTTTTTTTCTCTCTATCACGGATTTTGGCCTGAGAGGGGCCTTGGGGTATAATAACAATGAGACCTGACAGGTTTTGGCAAGCTTGCGTGAGATAATGGGGCACATTGAGGGCAAATTAGCAGCAAATAGCCATGTGTTATAAACCTGTCAGGTCTTGAAGGGGGAATCTGATGAGCATAACCATCCTGGGGTTAGGCCCCGGTAACCCATCGCATTTGACCCGGGAAGCCTGGCAAGTGTTGGAAGAGGCGGACGAGGTGTATCTACGCACCGAGCGCCACCCGACGGTGACCTCTTTACCCCCTCACCTCTCCCTTCACTCATTCGATCATCTCTATGAGGAGAAAGCGGACTTTGCGGAGGTCTATGAGGAGATAGCCGCTCGAGTGCTGGCCCTGGGTGAGCGCCCCCAGGGAGTGATCTATGCCGTGCCGGGTCATCCCCTGGTCGGTGAGGCCTCGGTGCAGCGTATCCTTTCCCTGGCTCAGGAGCGGGGGCTAGAGGTACGGATGGTTGAAGGCCTGAGTTTCGTCGAGCCGGTCCTCACTTGCCTGGGTCTGGACGCCATGGAAGGATTGCAGTTGGCGGACGCCACTGAACTGGCCGCCCTTCATCATCCTCCTGTGAACCCTGACCGGCCAACTTTGGTGGGACAGTTGTATGGGCGACACCTGTCCAGCAGCGTCAAGCTGACCCTGATGAATCTTTTCCCTGCCGACCATCAGGTGGTTTTGGTGCGCGGAGCAGGAACCGCTGGAGAGAAAGTCACTGCCCTTCCCCTCTACGAATTGGACCGCAACGACGAAATCGGCCACCTGACGACCCTCTACCTGCCACCCCTGCCTGAAATCAGCTCCCTGGAAGGCTTTCAAGACACCATTGCCCATTTGCGCGCCCCTGATGGATGCCCCTGGGATCGGGAGCAGACGCACCAATCATTGCGGACCACTTTGCTGGAGGAGACATACGAAGCGTTGACCGCCCTGGACGCCGATGACATGGACGCCCTCTGCGAGGAGTTGGGCGATCTGCTCTTGCAAATAGTGCTCCACGCCCAGATTGCTGTGGAAGAAGGCGATTTCAGCCTGGCCCAGGTGATCGAAAAAATCAGCGCCAAGATCAAGCGCCGCCATCCCCACGTTTTTGGTGATGTGGTGGTGAGCGGCGCGGCTGAGGTCTCATCCAACTGGGAGGAGATCAAGCGGGAGGAGAAAGGCGAGGCCGGAGGCACTATGCTGGACGATGTGCCACCAACTCTGCCAGCCCTGGCTCAGGCCCAATCCTATCAGCGGCGGGTGGCGCGGGTCGGCTTCGATTGGCCAAACGTGGAAGGCGTGGTGGCCAAGGTGGCCGAAGAGATAGAGGAGTTGCGGAGGACGTCGGATGCTGCCGAGCGGGAAGAGGAACTGGGCGACCTGCTCTTTTCCCTCGTCAACCTGGCACGCTGGCTGAAAGTTGACGCCGAGAGCGCTCTTCGGACAGCTAACGCTCGTTTCGCCCGCCGTTTCGCAACCATGGAAGACCTCTGCCGCCAAGAGGGGCAGCACCTGGCCGATTTGTCTCTGGCTGAGTTGGATGCCCTGTGGGAAGAGGTCAAAAACCGCTGAACTGAGCCAGTACTTTCTCGGCGCTCCCGCGATCAGGAGCGACCACGATCAACGTCTCCTGGCCATGCCGGCTGGAGAGCACGCTGACGGTTGGATCCTCCAACCATTGCCTCGCGGCTTTCTCCGCGCTCGGTGTCAATGTCCCGCCGTACTTCCTGGTCACATAGTCGCTGAAGGCAGCAGCGAACTCCTGGGCCTCAGCCGCGCTGTCCCAGACCGAACGCACCACCAGTAAGCGTTGCCCCTGGGAATTCCGCAAAATGACGTAAGCGTCTCCATCCCATCCCTCGGCCGCTTGGGCGGCTTGCCCCTCGTCCACTTGCTCCCCAAGGTAGAGCATGGTGACCAACTCCCCCATCACGTCCCGATCCAATTGCTCCCAACCCTCACCGAGACTTGCGGCCAGATCGGGCAGTTCCACCGATTGGGGCTCGTCCTTACCGATGTACTTATCCAGATGCATGACCTGCTCAGTGGACTGTGGGGGATAGTCGTACGCCTGGTTCACCGCCGCCCACCCTCTTTCAAAGAAGAGCCCCACCACGAACTGGGTGCCGTAAGTATAGGGAAAGAGGGAGACTGCGCCCAGGGCCTGGGGAGCGGTTTCCACCTTGTTCTCCTGCAGACGCGATGCCTGGTAGGCCAGCCACTTCCATTCGGCCTGGGTCACGTTCTCGTAGGCGTAGACGGCCATGAGCAGAGTGGCGTCGCCTTCGGCCAGGGAGCGGGCGGCCAGCGCCCGGTCGGAATTGCCCTCGACGTCAATCAGGCGGGCCAGTCCGAAATGCTGATCCTGCAAAGCGTGGGTGTACTCGTGGGCGAAGGTTATTCTCTGCTCGGTCTCGACCAGTTCGTACTCGGAGATAATGTAAAGCCTTTTCTCGTCGGGAGTATAGAAGCCAGCAATGCTCTCGGCCTGCATGTCAACCAGGGCTGTGGCCAGGTCAAAGTCCTCATCCAGGAGACCCAGGGTCACGTAGGCCTGCCGCATCTTCTCGATGTCCTCAGGAGCATATTCTTCAGTGTAGTATTGGGCAAAGCGCTCCTTCAGCTCAGCCAGGGTTAGTAGTTGAAAGTCCACTTCTGCTAGAGGCTGTAACTCCCGCCAGGCGATGACCTCGTCGGCGATCCTGGCCAGGGTAGGTTCGTTGATTTCTTCTCGGCTGAAGACTCGGGTGCTGGTGGGGGTGGGCTCAGGAGGGGTAGCTGTCGGGGGGGATGTGGCGATCGGTGTGGGTGTCTCTGTAGGCGGCGCTGGCGAGGCCGTGGGAACCTGGACGGCGGTGGTCGTCTGTTGGCTGGAATCCCACACGACCAATCCCCCCAGGGCACCCAGTTCGCAGAGCACAGCCAGGGCCAGGGCAGCGATGATGGCCCACTGTTTCCTGGTCATTTCAGCGCTCTCTTCTGAAGGGCCAACAGTTCCTCGATTCCTTTCTCCGCCAGGTCGAACAATTCATCCATCTGAGCTCGACCGAAGGGGCTGCCCTCGGCGGTGCCTTGTACCTCCACGTATTGGCCTTCGGCGGTCATGACCACGTTAAAGTCCACCTCGGCCATAGAGTCTTCCTCGTAGCAGAGATCGAGCATCGCCTTCCTCTGCACTATCCCCACGCTGACAGCCGCCACCGGCGATCTCATCACTCTGGCGTGGATCAGGCCGCCACGGATCAGCTTTTTCAAGGCGATGGCCAGGGCCACGTAACCGCCGGTGATGGCCGCTGTGCGGGTGCCGCCGTCAGCCTGGATGACGTCACAGTCAACGGTCAGGGTGCGTTCTCCCAGTTTGGTGAGGTCCGCTGCGGCGCGCAGGGAGCGTCCGATGAGGCGGCGGATCTCCTGGGTGCGCGCTGCGGGGCCTCGTGTCTCGCGCGGGGTGCGCGTGTGCGTGGAGCGGGGCAGCATCCCGTACTCAGCCGTGACCCAGCCCTGATTTTGCCCTATCAGCCAGGGGGGTACCCTCTCCTCCACCGAGACGTTGCAGATCACTTTGGTCTGCCCCATCTCGATGAGCACCGAGCCTTCGGGGTATGTGATGTAATCCGGCGTGATGACCACCGGCCTCAGTTCGTCGTTAGCTCGTCCGTCGGGCCGCATTGTATTTATTCCTCCGGCCGTCTAGTTTGCCCACCAGCCGCCTCGATCAACGCCTTGACGGTCTCGAGTACAAAGTGGGCCTGCTCCAGCGCCTCCTGGGCCCGCTCTGCATCGTACAGTGTCTGGGGTGGTGTGCCATCCGGTGCGCCATAGAAAGATGGGATGCGATCCTCAGACAGCTTTTGGCCACTCTGAAATAGATGCCTTTGCACCTGGCGTGGTAGTTGCCGCACCGGAGGCTGTTGGCTTACCAACTTGTGCAGATGGTGTTCCTTGGGCACGTCCATCCCATAAAAAGCCAGCAGCGCCTTCTGCGCCAATTCACAGCCCTCTTGGGAGAGACGCACCACGCGGTGGTGCCACGCCCGCTCCAGGCAGGTGCGTGCTTCGATGAGGCGATGTTCAGCCTCCTCCAGCCAACTCCACATCAACTCGTGATTGGTCATAGCTCCACCACCTCACCCGGCTGCATCCCAGGCTTCAGGTCCCAATACCAGCAGCCGTCCTCGAAGTAGACCCGTCGGGTGCCCAACTCGCGCATGCGCTGCCGCACCTGTTCCAGTTTGGCGGCAAAGAAGCCATCACGATCTAAGAGAAGCATGGCATCCTGGGTCAGATCCAGGTAGAAAATGTGAGTGCGCTGCGCCTCTTCTTTGGTGTACAGTCGGTATTCGAGATCCACCAGTCGCCCCTGTTGAAACAGTTCCTCCATCAGCCCGTTGTTCTCGAACTCGAACACCAAGTCCCCGACGCGCTCCCGGACTGCCTTCCTCTCCTCACGCGAGGGGGCGTCCACGACGACCAGCATGTCTATGTCGCTGCCGACCTGGGCATCCTGCCGGGCGACCGATCCGTAGAGCACGACCGAAACCAACTGTTCACCGAGCTCGCGCTCCAGCAATCGGGCGAAATCTTTGGCGATCTGCCGATAGGTTCTGACGGTTTCGCGATGGTCTTCCAACATGCCGCCTCACATCTCCACAATGTGGATGTCCTGCTCACCGATTCAGCCTTGACCGTTTCCGAACATCCACCCTCGCCGTAGTGCCTAAAGGAATGATACCACAAAGCCCCTGTTTGGACAAATGGACGAGAAGGACGAGCATTGATGATAGAGCCCAGTCCACGCCAGGCTCCCCCCTCTCGAAGAGGGGAACCGGCCAGGACTGGGCTCCAGAGCAACAGACCCTAAGGGTTTCAAAAACCCTTAGGGTCTTTAGGTCACAGACAAGGGCCTGTCAAAGTCAGGGGCTTGCGTTCTTCAAGATGATGGGCAGATAGACCGGGCCAGTGGGTGGGGCCAAAGGCACCGTGGCCATGAACACCTCCGAAAACTCTGACGTCCCGTCGGTCGCATCGGTGGCCGTGGCTGTCAGATAAGGTTGGGTTAAGCCGCTGACCGTGACGGTAAAGTCGCCACTGGCGGTGGCGGTGGTGTCTCCCACGTAGGTCTCCCCCTCGCCGTCGGTGTCGCCGTTCTCGAACACCTCCACGGTGCAGCCAGTACAGGCCGTGCCCGCGACGTGGACCGACCCGACGGTAATGGTGACGATGACCGGCGCGGCGATGCCCCATTGGCGCCATTCGTCAGGTCAATGCCCAGGGTGTTGGAGCAGGGCTTTCCCAAACTCAGGTGCCAGGCACTTTTACGCCTCAGCAGGGGTCCTGATCGAGGCAAACACCCCATCTTGGGATGCAGCTATGCCGACAGGCAAGTGCCTGGCACCTTGCAAACCGAGAATAGGAACGCCCTACAGGACATGGCGCAGTGGCTACTATGGGAAGTCTCGCATGATTACCGGCAGGTAGACCTTCTGGCTGCCTGGGCTGCTGCCGCCCGACGCCCCGCCGCCCCAGAAGCCGCCGACGAGGGCGTAGTCGCCGCCGGTGAGCAGACCGGCGTCCGGCTGGCCGATGGTGCCGCCCAGGCTGTAGTCCCCGCCGCTGCTGAAGGTGGCCTCCCCGCCGTCAATCGTGCTCCAGCTCAGGTCGTAGGGGCCACCAGTTTGGGCAAGGGCTACGCTGGTCAAAAGGAGAAGAGTGGTCAAGGCCAAGAGAACCACTACACGCTTCATCGCCCACCTCCTAGCAAGCGGCGCCGATTCGCCACAAGCCCGACGACGGCCAGCCCCCCTACCAGCAGCCAAGGGCTGGGGAGTTGGGAGACGCAGGATACGCCTCCCTGCTCCAGTGCCGCTAAGCGCGCCTCCAGGTCGTCGGCCCGCGCCTCCAGGTCAGCATTCTTCGCGGCCAGCTCTTGGTTCTGAGCATAGAGCCTCTGAATGGCGGCCAGGGCCACCCCGTCCAGGTCAATCGTAGCGATGTGGGTCTCGTCCTCCCCAAGGCCAAAGGCGGCGTGAAAGTCCTGGGCCATCGGTCCCATGTGGCGCACCCCCGGGTCCTGTCCCTTGCCGTTCCAGGTATAAATGGGCATCCCCGCCAGCCGCCTCAGTACCTCGCCGCCATCCACCAGTTGCAGGTTCTCCTTCAGCGTGCGGTCGCTGCTGCAACTCCAACTCCCCCCATCTTTCACCGTGCAGCTCCAGGTCGTAGCGCCGCTGCTGTCTATCCCCAGCACGAAGCCCACCCCGCCGGTTGCCCGCACCTGGAAGGTGTCGGTCGTAACGGATGCGAAATCGAAATCGTTCGAGTCTGCCCAGACAAAGCTGCCATCGTGCTTGGCCTGGGCCCGACGCCCAGCGGCGAAGCTGTAGTCGCCGCTGGCGGTGTTATCTGTGCCGCCGGGAATGGTAGCGGCGTAGCCGCCAGCCTCGTTGCCGTAGCCCCCGCCGACGGTGGCCTTGTTGCCGCTCGCGGTATTGTCCCACCCGCCGCCAACGGTGGCATCCCAGTTGGGGGCTTCGTTGCTGTGGCCACCGCAGACGGTGGCAGCGCCGAGGCTGGCCACGTTGTTCCAGCCCCCACCGATGGTGGTGTATTCGTGGGTGGCGTCGTTGCCATAGCCCCCGCCGACGGTGGCGGCGTAGCCGCTGGCGATGTTGCCATAGCCCCCGCTGACGGTGGCCTCGATGTTGCTGGCGGTGTTGTCATGGCCCCCGCCGACGGTGGCGGCGTCACTGCTGGCGGTGTTGCTCCAGCCCCCGCCGACAGTGGCGTAGGTAGCGGTGACGATGTTGCCATAGCCCCCGCCGATGGTGGCATAGTCCGCCGTCACCTGATTGGGATAGATGCTGCTCCCCCCGCCGCCGATGGTGGCGCCCACCACACCGACGCTAACGGAGTTGCCGCTGTAGCCGCCGATCAGGTTGGGGCTGGTGCTGTTCTGCTGCGTCCACAGCCCGGGCAGGGCCAGGGCGTAGGGAGCCGGGGTCAGCGCCTGGCGCGGCAAGAGAGGCGTGTAGGCACCGGTGCTCTCACCCGGCCTCACGCCGATCTCCAGGTAGCGGGCGTCGCCCGTGAAGACCCCGCTGCCAAAGTCCAGTTGCACGGTGAACAGGCCGTCGGTCACGGTGACGTCCCCCTTGGTGACGGTGCTGCCCACCTGGGTCCCGCCGCTGGCCGCGTCGTAGAGCCTGAACCGAAAGTCGTAGGTACCGTTGGCCGGGCTGCCGCCGTCGGTCAGGCGGCCCTGGTAGGTGAAACTGGTGCCCATCTGGGCCTGGAGCACTACGTCCTGGGCACTCACCATCGCCGGCAGACCAGTGAATGAGTTGCCCAGGGCCAGTACCAGCCCCAGGGCCAGCCCCAGGATTACTATCCAAAATCTTTTTCCTCTCATTTTGTCTCTCCTTTGTTTTTCATTTACCACTACGGAACACGCAACACTGATTTATTACATTTCATCATCGGACGGCTCCTCTTCGCCACCGGCCAACTCGGCCCGCAAGAAGGCGATCAGTGCCCTCAGGCTGGTGAATCCCTTACGGCGTCGCTCATTCAGAACCTCTTCTACAGAAAACCGCCAGAGTGGCCCTTTACCTGGTGCCGCTCCCCCCTCCTGCCAGCAGCGCAGCAAGTAGGCGCGATTCGGATGGCTCTTTTCCTCGTGCATCGGCATTGACCTCAGACTCCTTCGCTCCGCCCTTGTCACAAGATACATATTCTGCTATATGGTATTATCCGCACTTTTCATCGAACCCCACTGACCATCCCACATAGAGATTCATGGAAGACAAAGCGCGGATGACGCCAGCGGCTTTGTGAGCAGACTGTTTGGGTGTGTACATACAATCTAACACAAAGCTCTTTGGGAACTCTTGGGTAGCTCTTTGGGAACTCTTAGGAGGAGGAGATGGAAGGCATCCTCCGTCTGCGGCTTTTGGGTCCTGTGCAGGTAAAGCAGGATGGAGAACCGGTGCGCGGCTTTGAATCCCGCAAGGCCCTGGCCCTCCTGGGCTACCTGGCCTTGCAGGGTCAGCCCGTCCCCCGCGAGCACCTGGTGGACCTGCTGTGGGGCGATAAGACAGAATCCCGGGGGCGGGCCAACCTCAGTTGGGTGTTGAATAGAATCTCTACCCTGCTGCCCGGCTGCCTGCAGGCCGACTGCCACACCATCCAGTTCGAACGGGAAGCCGCGTGGTGGTTGGCCATCATCGCCTTCGAGGAACTGGAAGCCCAGGGGGACGCCGCTTCCCTGGCGGCCGCCGTGGAGCTGTACCGGGGAGAGCTTTTGGAAGGGCTGTACCTGGCCGGGTGTGCCGAGTTCGAAATCTGGCTGGTGGGAGAGCGGGAGCGCTGGCGTCAGCGGGTGGCCCGGGTGCTGGAGGCGCTGGTCACGCACCACAGCCAACGTAGCGAGCACCAACAGGGCCTGCGCTTCGCCCGGCGTCTGCTGACGCTGGAGCCCTGGCGGGAGGAGACCCACCGCCAGGCAATGCGGCTGCTGGCGTGGGACGGTCAGCGGGGGGCGGCCCTGGCCCAGTATGAGACCTGCCGCCGCGTCCTGGCCGAAGAGCTGGGCGTCGAGCCAGCGGCGGAGACGACGCAGTTGTACGAGCAGATCCGCGATGGAGAGTTGGAGATCCCTGTGTCGCTCTCCCATGTCCCTGCCCAACCCCCGCCCTTCCTGGATGCAGAAGCACCGGTTGAAAGGCCCGTCTTTGTGGCCCGGGAGCGCGAGCTGGCTCAACTGGATGGGTTTCTCGACAAAGCGTTGGCCAGACAGGGCCGGGTGGTTTTCGTCACCGGCGACGCCGGTCGGGGCAAGACGGCCCTGATCCAGGAATTCGCCCGGCGAGCCCAGGCAGCTCACCCCGACCTGGTGGTGGCCAGTGGGCACGGCAACGCCCATACGGGCATCGGCGACCCCTACCTGCCCTTCCGTGAGGTCCTGAGCCTGCTGACCGGCGACGTCGAAGGCCGGTGGGCAGCAGGGGCCATGACCAGCGACCAGGCCCGCCGCTTGTGGCACACCCTCCCCCTGGCGGTGCAGGCGCTGGTGGAGGACGGCCCCGACCTGATTGACACCTTCCTACCCGGTGCGGCCCTGGTCAAGCGCGCGGTGGCGTCTGCGCCGGTCGGGGCAGACTGGCTGCCCCAACTGCAGGAACTTGTGCGGCGCAAGGCAGCCCTCCCCCCCGACCCCAATTTGCAGCAGACCGCCCTGTTCGAGCAGTACACCCGGATGGTGGGGGCGCTGGCGTCCCAGCGCCCGTTGCTGCTGGTGCTGGACGACCTGCAGTGGGCGGACGCCGCTTCCACCAGCTTGCTCTTCCACCCTGGGGAGGCGAATAGAGGGCAGCCGGGTCCTGATCGTGGGTGCCTACCGCCCGGCTGAGGTGGCCTTAGGACGCCCTTCGACAAGCTCAGGACAAAGGGAACGACATCCCCTGGAGCCCGTCGTCAACGAATTCAAACGCCACTTTGGGGACATCGCGGTGGATTTAGGTCAGGCTGAGGACCGGCAGTTTGTGGACGCCTTCCTGGACACCGAATCCAACCGGTTGGACATCACCTTCCGCCAGACCCTTTACCGGCAAACCGGAGGACACCCCCTCTTTACCGTCGAATTGCTGCGGGGCATGCAGGAGCGGGGAGATTTGGTCCAAGACGGGGAAGGCCGCTGGGTGGAGGGGCCGGCCTTGGACTGGGAGACGTTGCCGGTGCGGGTCGAGGCGGTCATCGCGGAGCGCATCGGCCGGCTGCCGGAAAGGCTGCAGGATACCCTGACCCTGGCCAGCATAGAGGGTGAAACTTTTACCGCCGAGGTGATAGCCCGGGTGCGGGCGGCCGACGAGGGGGAGGTGGTGGGACGTTTGAGCGGTGAGTTGGATAGGAGGCATCGCCTGGTGAGCGCTCAGGGAGTCCTGCGGACGGACCCCGCCCTGAGCGGGACGAAGGGTGGCCAGCGCCTGTCCGTGTACCGTTTCCGGCACATCCTGTTCCAAAGGTACTTGTACAACAGCCTGGACCAGGTGGAACGGGCGCACCTACACCAGGCAGTGGGGACTGCGCTGGAGGCGCTGTACGGGGAGGAGGTAGGGGAGATCGCGGCTGTCGCTCCGCAGTTGGCGCGCCACTTTCAGGAGGCGGGGATCGGCGAGAAGGCGGTGGCCTATCTGCACCAGGCCGGGGATCGGGCGCTGCGCATGTCGGCCCACCAAGAAGCCATTGCCCACTTCACCCAGGGGCTGGAGTTGCTCGAGGCCCTGCCGGATACCCCCAAGCGCGCCCAGCAAGAACTGGCGATACAGATCGGCCTGGGCGTATCATTGGAACTTACGAGGGGCTATGCAGCTCCGGAAGTGGGCCGCGTCTTCGCCCGGGCACGGGAGCTGTGCCGGCAAATGGGGGAGACGCCGCAGCTCTTCCCGGTGTTGGGGTTACTTCTCAGCTTTTATTGCGCCCGGGGGGAACCCCAGAAGGGTCGCGAGATAGGGGAGCAGCTCCTCAACCTGGCTGAGCAGGCTGAAGACCCACTGCTCGTGACGGTGGCCCATTGGATGCTGGGGTGGTGCCTGCTTTTTCTTGGTGAGTTGGCTCAGGCCCAGACCCATTTGGAGCGGATGGTCGTCTTCTATGACCCGCAGCAACACCACAGTATGGCCTTCGTCTATGGGCAGGAACCTGGAGTCACAAGCCTGTCAGTGACCTCCTGGGCGCTGTGCGCGCTGGGCTATCCGGAGCAGGCCCTGCGGCGAAGCCGGGAAGCTCTCGTCCTGGCCCAGGAGCTGTCACATCCTCTCAGCCTGGCTTTGGCTCAGGTCTATGCCGGCATACTCCGTATGTTCTGCGGGGATTGGCAGACGGTCCAAGAGTTCGCGGAGGCGTGCATTCGCCTCTCAACCGAACACGGATCTCCGTACTGGTTATCGGGGGGGCTTATCTGTCACGGCTGGGCGCTGGCCGAGCAAGGGCAAGCCGAAGAGGGGATCGCCCAGGTGCGCGAAGGCATAGCTATCCTTCGAGCCACAGGGGCTGAGATGTTGATGCCGTTTATTCTTGCCACGCTGGCCGAGGCCTGCGGCAAAGCGGGACAGGTGGAAGAGGGACTGGCTGCCGTGGCCGAGGCCCTGGCTGCGGTGGATCGCACTGGCGAGCGCTTCTACGAGGCGGAGGTCTACCGCATCAAGGGAGAGTTGCTGCGGATGCAGGGCGCGGACGAGGCCGAGGTGGAGGCGTGCTTTCAGCACGCCATCGAGGTAGCCCGCCAGCAGCAGGCCAAGTCGTGGGAACTGCGGGCGGTGATGAGTCTATGCCGCTTGTGGCAGGAGCAGGGCAAGCGAGAAGAGGCCCGACAACGGCTAGCAGAGGTTTACGACTGGTTCACCGAGGGGTTCGACACCCCAGACCTGAAAGAGGCCAAGGCACTGCTGGAAGCGTTGTCTTGAAGTGATACCGCCAACGAGCGGTCCCCATCCCATCCCTGGCCGGCTGTGATTTATGCACTCCACCACGCAGCCACGCTCACCACGATGGAAGGCAAGGCGTTGGCCACGCCGTGGGCTCCGAAAAGGGGCACGATAGAGCGCGTGCGCCAGTAGATGAGCCCGGCGATCAGTCCAAAGAGAAATATGGCCGGGAAATGCCGCCAACCTTGCACGGCATGACCGGGATGGGTAGCAAACAGGAGAGCCTGCACCACGATGGCCCCCGCCGCTCCGAGGCGCTCCTCCAGGCCAACCTGCAGGTAGGCGCGGAAGAAGGTGTCTTCGAAGAGGGGGGCAAGGGTCAGGGCCATGAGGAGCCCAGTGAGGAACTGTGCTGTCCCCAGAAAGGAGAAAACCTCGTAGTAGCCAGTCA
>JBGVTF010000380.1:0-7297 GCA_041862415.1 Anaerolineae bacterium
TACGGCGTAACAGTGCCGAATCAGGGAATCAGGGATCAGGAGTACTCCTGATTTCCTGATTCCCTATTTGTGTGCGTTCAGGTGGAAGGGAACCCTTGCGAAGGTTTGACAGCAGAGTTAGGCCAAAGGCATCTTTGCCTGTCGGGAATCACCTCATCACCAAGGCTATTTTCAACCTTCGCAAGGGTGGCTGAACGCTTATCCCTGTTTTTTGATTCAATCCCAGGAGCTGCACTCATGCGAGCCATCAAAGTCCTGGAACGTGTCTTGGCCACCATCCCCATCATGCTCGGCGTGGCTATCATTGTCTTCATCTTCATGCGCCTGACTCCCGGCGATCCGGTGGACATCATGATGGGCGACTCCGGCTACGTCTCTGCCGAGGAGATCGAGAACTTGCGCCGGGAGTTCTACCTGGATAAGCCCCTCATCTTGAACCTTCGGGGAGGAAACCCGCTGGACAGCCAGCTCTTCATCTACCTGGGCGGCGTGCTGCGAGGGGACCTGGGCAACTCGTACATCAAGCGCGAGCCCGTCAGCGAACTGATCGGCGAACACCTGCCGGCCACCATCGAACTGGCGCTGGGTGCTCTGGTCTTCGGCCTGGCGGTCGCCATCCCCATCGGGGTTATCTCCGCTGTCAGGCAGTATTCCTTTGTTGACCGCTTCAGCATGGCCGGAGCCTTTCTGGGCATCTCCATGCCCGCTTTCTGGCTGGGTATTGTCCTGATCCTCCTTTTCTCCGTGCGCCTCAAGTGGCTGCCGGTCTTCGGCCGCATTGACTATGACGCGGGGCTGGTGGAGGTCACTGGCCTCTATGTGCTGGACAGCGTCCTGACCGGCAACAAGGCGGCCTTGCTTAGTAGCCTCCGTCACCTTGTCCTGCCTTCCATTACCCTGGGGGCGACGATGGCAGCCATCGTGGCCCGGCTGCTGCGCTCCAGCATGCTGGAGATACTCAGGCAAGACTACATCACCCTGGCCCGGGCCAAGGGCCAGTTAGAGTTCCTGGTGATCGTGAAACATGCCCTACGCAACGCCCTGATTCCTACGGTGACCGTGGTCGGCCTGCAAATCGGCACTCTCCTGGGCGGCAACATGATCGTGGAGAGGGTCTTCGGCTGGCCGGGGCTAGGGCAGTTGGTGGTGCATGCCATCTTCGACCGCGACTTCCCCCTGGTGCAAGGCGCGGTGATGGTCTACGCTTTCACCTTTGTCATAGCCAATTTGCTCGTGGACATCCTGTACACTTACCTGAACCCCAAAATCACTTTGTGAGGGAAGATCGCTATGCAATCTGAACAGACCCTATCTCCGTTGGCCCGCCTCTGGTATCCCCTGACAATCCGCCTCAGAATCATGCGCCGCAACTTGTTCAATTTCCTGGCAGAGTTGTTGCGGCATCCCACGGCGGTGCTGGGGGCGGTGGTGATCATGGCCTACGTTCTGGCGGCCATCTTTGCCCCCCACCTGACCGCCCACGATCCCACCAAAAGTGACCTGAATGTGAGGCTCCTCCCTCCCTTCTGGCAGGAGGGGGGAAAGCCGACCTTCTTGCTGGGGACTGACGCCCAGGGCAGGGACCTCCTGTCTCGCATCATATACGGGACACGCATCTCGCTGTGGGTCGGCATCCTGGCGGTGGGCATCTCGGTGCTGATAGGCGCTACCCTGGGCTGCATTACCGGCTACTTTCGCGGCTGGATAGACCAGGCCGTCTCCCGCTTTGCCGACCTGCTGCTGGCCTTCCCCTTCCTGATCTTTGCCATCGGGGTCATGGCCTTCCTGGGGCCAGGGTTCGTCAACCTGATCACGGCCCTCTGCTTCAAGGGGTGGGTAGGGTTCTTTCGGCTGGTGCGTGGGGAGATGCTATCCGAGAAGACCAAGGAGTACGTGGAGGCAGCCAAAGTGATGGGGCTATCGAGTTTCGCTATTATCGTGAGCGAGATCATACCCAACATCTTCCACTCCGTCTTGGTTCTGGGCACCCTGCGCATGGGCTTTATGATCATCATGGAGGCCAGCCTCAGTTTCTTAGGCCTGGGCATCCAGCCGCCTACGCCTGTCTGGGGCTCCATGGTCGCCGACGGGCGAGACTATCTGCCCGTTGCCTGGTGGGTCTCCACCCTGCCGGGGATGGCCATCCTGACTTTGGTGCTGTCCATCAACCTGTTCGGAGAGGGGCTGCGCGACATCCTCGACCCCCGGCTCAAGATCGAGTAGGGAGCGATTCTCGTGGAAGACAAACCGGTTGGAACGACGCCGCCACCGCTGCTGGAACTAGAGGGCCTGACCACGGTTTTTCCCCTCAAGCGGGGACGGGTACAGGCGGTCACTGGTGTGACCCTAGGCCTGGAGCGCGGCCGGATCATGGGGCTGGTAGGCGAATCGGGCTCAGGCAAGAGCATGACCATGCTCTCTATCCTGGGGTTGGTGCCCGACCCCGGTCAGATCGTGGCCGGCGAGGTGCGTTTCAAGGGACGTAACCTGGTAGGGGCCTCAAGCACAGAACTGCGGAAGATCCGAGGCAAAGAGATCGCCATGATCTTCCAGGACCCCATGACCACCCTCAACCCTGTCTTTCCCATCGGCGAGCAGATCCGTGAGAGCCTGCGCATCCACGGCCTCATGAACGGCGCAGGGCTGCGTCTGCCCTGGCCTTTTGACCGAGCCCAGAGGCGAGCCGAGCGGGAACGGGTGCTCCGGCTATTGGACGAGGTAGGCATGCCGACTCCCAAGGAGGCTTCCCATCGCTATCCTCACGAGTATTCAGGAGGGATGCAGCAGCGGGCCCTCATCGCCATCGCCCTCTCCTGTGAGCCTCAGATTCTGCTGGCCGACGAGCCTACTACAGCCCTGGACGTCACCGTGCAGGCGCAGATCATAGAGTTGCTCAAGGGCATCAATCGGGACCATGGCACGGCCATCATTCTGGTGACCCATGACCTGGGGCTGGCCGCCGAGTTTTGCCAGGAGATCGCGGTGATGTACGCCGGGCGGATTGTAGAGCGCGGGCCTACTGACCCGCTCATCGAGGACCCCAAGCACCCCTACACTCAGGGGTTGCTGGACTGCATTCCCCGCATCGCCGCCGCGCGCCGTCGCATCCAGCCCATCCCCGGCACTGTGCCCGACCTGATTGACCTGCCGCCGGGCTGTGCTTTCACACCGCGTTGTCCCCACGCCCACGACGGCTGCACCGGCCACGCCATCCCTTTGTATGAAGTGGGCCCTGGGCGTCTGGCCCGCTGCGTCCTATACGAGCACTGAGGACGGAGGGTGAAGAATGGAGAACGCGAAGGGCGAAACTCGCAACCCACAACTCGACAAGAAACCCCTTGTCGAAGCGAAAGGGCTCAAGAAATACTTCTTGATCCACGCCAGCCTGCTGGCCCGTCTGCTGTTGCGCACGCAAGACCTCGTCGTGCAGGCGGTGGACGGTGTGGATTTGCAGATCATGCCTGGTGAGACCCTGGGTCTGGTGGGGGAGAGTGGCTGCGGCAAAACCACCCTGGGCCGGGTGCTCGTCCGCTTGTACGAGCCCACCGGGGGGCAGATCCTCTTCAATGGGCGCCCTGTCATTGCGGTTGACTTCCACCGTATGGCACAGATCATCTTCCAGAACCCCTATTCTTCCCTCAACCCCCGCAAGACGGTGCGGGACATCGTCTCTGTCCCTCTGCGCAAGCGTGGCATCACCGACCCGGTGGAGCGAGATGAGGAGGTGATGAGGCTCCTGAAGCGGGTGGGGCTCTCCAGCCGTCACATTGATTCCTACCCCCATCAGTTCTCCGGTGGGCAGCGGCAGCGCATCGGCGTCGCCCGCGCGGTAGCCATGCGCCCTCAATTCATCGTCGCCGACGAGCCAGTCTCATCGTTGGACGTCTCCATCCAAGCCCAGGTGATCAGTCTGCTGGAGGAGTTGCAGGAAGAATTCGATCTGACCTACCTGTTCATCTCCCACGACCTGAGCGTCGTCAACTACATCAGCAACCGAGTGGCGGTGATGTACCTGGGCAAGATCGTCGAGCAGGCACCGACCGAAGAACTCTTCGCCCACCCCCAGCATCCTTACACCCAGGCCCTGTTGGCGGCCATCCCCATCGTGGACAAGGAATACCGTCGGACACGCATCATCCTGGAAGGCGTGGTGCCCAGTCCCATCAATCCCCCTTCTGGCTGCCGCTTCCACCCCCGCTGCTTCCGCAAGATCGGCGCCATCTGTGAAGAGGAAGAGCCCCAGTTCATAGAAGTTGTCCCCGATCATCAGGTGGCCTGCCACCTGTTTTCGTAAGAGTCTGAAATTGCACCATAATTGGTATCAAGAGCGGATAGATGAAGGTTGGCAAACTTGGCGGGGGTATGGTATAATGGTAGCCAGTATAGTAAAAGTCCCTCGTTGTGAGGACGAGGAAGTCCCTGCCAGGTGGGGTAGGCACGGGTTCAGACAGTGACATTGCAGCACGGGATAGCCGCCTGGTCAAGGGCGGCTTTTTGTTTGAATGGAGGTGTGGGAGAATGACGTTGGCGGAAGCTTTGGCGTCGGTTGAGTTCATTGTGGGTCGGGATGGGAAGCCCCGAGCAGCGGTGCTGGAGATAGCAGCCTGGGAGGCTCTGATAGATTGGCTGGAAGACGTGGAAGACCGGGCTATTGTGAGGGCCGCATTACCGCGCCTGCGGATCGGACCAGAGAAGGCCGAGGCGTTGCGTTGGGAAGACATCGAAGCGGAATGGGGCGCGGATTAAGCGATATGACGTCTTGGTGGAGCCGTCAGTTCACCAAGCGCGGAAGCGGCCGCCGTACGACTACGAAGACTTGGAGACGCTGCTGGCGGAGATCGGATAGCAGGGCATGGGATTGAAAAGAGCCCCCCGTCGTGGGGGACTAGGGGAGGTCCCTGCCAGGTGAGTTAGGCACCGGTTCAGGTAGTGACATCGCAGCATGGTATAGCCGCCTGGTCAAGGGCGGCTTTTTGGGGTTGGGAATAGCGAATGGTGAATAACGAATAGAGGAGGGCAACGCGCTAGCCGTGCGCCCAGATCCAGCGTGTCCGGGTCGGCGGCAGTGTCTTTGGTTGGAAACAGTTCGCCGTCCCCGCTGCGGCTGTCCACTTCATACGCCGTAGTGGCGACAGGAAGCACTGTCAAATACGCGGGAAGCAACTCAGCGATTCTAAGCGCTAATTCGAGTTGACCCGTAGGAACGCTTGAGGGGGCGGGTCATTTCTGCCCGCGTCATCTGTCTTCTCTTCAACAGGGGGGAGCAAAATGAGCAAGATTCGTTGGGGCGTCTTGAGCACCGCCAAGATCGGTATCGGACAAGTCATTCCGGCTATGCAGTCGGGCCAGTACTGCGAGATTACCGCCATTGCTTCGCGCCATCTGGACAAGGCACAGGCGGCGGCAGGGCGGCTGGGCATACCGAAGGCTTATGGTTCTTACGAAGAACTGCTGGCCGATCCCGACATTGACGCCGTTTACATTCCCTTGCCCAACCACTTGCATGTGCCCTGGTCCATCAAGGCCCTGGATGCTGGTAAGCACGTCCTGTGTGAAAAGCCAATCGGCTTGACCACAGCCCAAGCCCGGGAACTACTGGACGCCGCCCAAAAGCGGCCAGAGCTAAAGGTGATGGAAGCGTTCATGTATCGCCATCATCCGCAATGGCAGCGAGCACGACAGTTGGTGGCCGAAGGAAAAATCGGTGAGTTGCGGACGATTCAGTCCTTCTTCTCGTACTACAATGCCGACCCCGGCAATATCCGCAACAAGGCTGAAATCGGCGGAGGCGGACTCATGGATATCGGCTGCTATTGCATTTCGCTTTCGCGGTTCATCTTTGGCGGCGAACCCCAGCGGGTCTTTGGCATCATGGAATACGATCCACAGTTCAAAACTGATCGCCTTACCTCTGGCATGCTGGACTTTGGCCGCGGTACTTCGACTTTCACCTGCTCGACACAGCTAACGCCTTATCAGCGGGTGAACATCTTTGGGACCGAGGGTCGGGTTGAAATTGAGATCCCTTTCAACGCCCCCTCCGACCGGCCGTGCAAGATGTGGCATCAATACGGAACTGAGATAGATGAAATTGTTCTGGATGTTCGCAACCAGTATACGATCCAAGGTGATCTCTTCTCCCAGGCAGTGCTCAACGATACCGACGTGCCCACTCCGCTCGAAGACGCGGTCGCCAACATGAAAGTGATCGAGGCACTCGTTCAAAGTGCCAAGAGTGGAACCTGGGTCTGAGGTTCAAAACCCGGCTCTACTCTACCCGACTGTGCTCTCATGGCGCAAATCCGGTCTGTTCCGGCTGGTAGCGGTGCCTTTGGAACCAGTTCGCTGTCTTCCGCTGCGGCTGTCCATCTCATAGGCCGTAGCGGGGGATTAGGTGACAAAATCGCAGCCTGATCACTGGTCAGACAGCACAGTGGTATTCATGGCAATTGGAGCAATGCATGAAAGTTTGCCTGGTGCATAAGGAGGATAACATGTGCCACCGAGTTTCCTTACCTTTGCAAACAATGCTGAGTATCACTCTAGTTACATTGCTGCTCCTGGGAGCAGTGGTCGCCTGCGCCGCGCCTTCCCCCACGGCCACGCCTGTTCCCATATCCACCCACGAGCCCACCGCAACGCCACCGAAGCCGACTTTAACGCTAACCGTTGCCCCAACAACAGCTCATACCGCGACGCCTGAACCAGAGCCGACGGATACTCCAGAACCAACAACGACACCCACAGAAACCACACCTCCGGCCACACCAACGCCTGAGACACCGGTCACATCGGCCGAATATCAGCTAACGTTTGAAGCGACTTGGAGTAGTTCTACCCATCCAACTGATTTCCCATCAAATCCTCACTTTTCGGGTTTGATAGGGGCGACGCATAGTCTCAGCGTCCGCTTGTGGGAAGAAGGAGGGCTAGCCTCGCCTGGAATTAAGAATATGGCAGAAACGGGAAGCAAGAGCCCATTAGATAGTGAAATTGACTCACTGATTGACGAAGGGAGTGCTTGCACCAGGATATCAGGAGCAGGCATCAACCCCTCACCTGGTAAAGTGAGTGTAACCCTTACCGTTAGTCAAGATTGTCCACTGGTATCCGCTGTCACTATGATTGCTCCCAGTCCAGATTGGTTCGTTGGGGTATCTGGACTAGGTCTTTACGAAAACGGTGAATGGCTCAGTCAGAAAGTTGTCGAGTTGGTTCCCTACGATGCTGGAACAGACAGTGGGGCCAGCTACAACTCGGCCAATCTCGCTACTGATAATCCAGAACCAATATCCAA
>JBGVTF010000381.1:0-5205 GCA_041862415.1 Anaerolineae bacterium
GCTGATCGCTCACGGCGAAGCCTGTTTTTCGCACCTCCCGCTATCCTATCCGTTTCCAAAGGCGTTTTTAAGGGTTGGAGTGGAGCCTTCAGGCGGGTTCTTAGGGCAGAGAACCGGCTAAAGCCTCGACTCCAGTAGGCCCGGATAGGAATTTCAAGTGTGCGAAATGTAGGCTTAGTCGGGAAGCGGGCAGTTCTTCCCGCGGCGCAATAGTGCCGCTACTACTGTTGCACCACTATTGCGGTACAGGCGGCACGGTAACCACCGCCGGGTCACCATCAGAGACAAACCTCAACTCAGGATGAGACTGGAAATATCCGAACCAGTGATCCAGCTCCTCCTGGAAACCCTGGATGCGATTGATACGATACGGATCGAACTGTTTGGAGAACGGAGACGGGCTGGGTGATCCCCCAACCTTGACGGCAGCGTCCAAGTCGTAGCTGAGGCCCTCGTACTCTCCGGCTTTCAGAATCGCCAGGTCTTCCGGGTAAGCGCCGTAGGGAGGGGACAGAGAAGATACCTCAAAACCCGGCACCTTCTGCTCAATAAGGTTTTCACTGACAGCCAACTGCCGTCTGATCTCCTCCGGCGAGGTTTCTTTGAAATTGGGGTGGGTGAGGGTGTGACTGCCAATCTCCATGCCCCATTCAACCAGTTGGGCCAGCTTGCGGTCTGCGTACTCTGACTGGCCGAAGGGGATGGGAGCCTTGCCTCCCTCGTTCAAAAGGACAAAGAAGGTAGCTCGCAGTGGCCAATCCTGAGGGTGTCTCTGATGCATCTCCAGCAGAATGCCCACCGCTGAGCGGGGATCAATCTTTCCCCCGTCAAGATAGTTGAATTGCTCCTGATGGGAATCATCAAAGGTCAGGACTACGGGGCTTTTCCCTCTGGGGACCTCGATCCACCCTGCGGCGAAATCGCTCAGGTTGAGAGGATAATACCCCTCGGCCCAAAGCCACTCCATATCCTGGCGGAACTCCTCTGGCGTCCGTCCCCACTTTCCTCCTTTCTCGGCGATGTGGTGATATTCCAAAACCATCACCTGCCCCAGTTCGTTGGGCGGCAGCTCTGGCGTCACCGCTACAGTTGGCGGAGGAATCGGATTCGGTGTAGGGCTGGGTGACGGGGTGGCAGTTGCCGTCGGGGATGGTGTGGCCGTCGGAATACTTGGGGTAGGGCTGGGCGATGGGCTGGCCGTGTTCGTGGGCGTCGGGTCTGACTGCAAACTGGAAGCAGTGGCAGTCTCTGCTGGAAGCACCGTTGGGGCAGGAGCCCCTGAACCCGAGCAACTCAGCGGTCCCCAGGTCAAGGTCAAAATGACGAGAAGGCAAACTCCTGGAATCTGATTGGGTTTCATCATTTTTGTGAGGCCTCCGGAAATCATGTGCTATTATATCACGAGCTCCCAACCTTCGCAATAAAGTCCCTCATGGCGCAACAGTGCCGCTATTTTACAATGGTGGTTAGAGATGGTATAATAGACCCCGATGATAAGTACGGCCATCTAAGCCAGCCAGGCAACTAGGTGGCTTTTCTGATGGATAGCGACCTGAATCTCGCGTGCGGAGGAGCGAGCTATGTCAGACGAGGTGCGCTTGCAGGCCATTGTTCATGGCCGTGTTCAAGGGGTCAATTTCCGCTATTACACTCAGCTCCAAGCCCAGGAATTGGGAGTGACGGGCTACGTCCGCAACAAGTGGGATGGGACGGTGGAGGTCGTAGTTGAGGGGGAACGAGGAGCGGTGGAGAAACTTCTGGAGTTCATCAAAGTAGGACCACGGGCGGCGGTGGTGCGGCGGGTTGATAGCCAGTGGCAAGACCCCACTGGCCAGTTTAAGTATTTCGAGGTGCGCTATTGAGAAAGAATCCTGAGCGAACGGCCTGGACGGTTCTTGTATCTGCCTTTGCCACTTTCTGTATCCTGGCAGTGAGTGCGCCCCTGGGGGTTCGCTGGTATATCATCAACGCTACCAGACCCCACAAGACCGCTCTCACGGCTATCGGTGGCACCATCCTGGTTGAAGAAAGAGGGCAGGTGCGCCCATTGACCGTCACAGAGGGCATGGAGGCCTCGGAGAGAGCCAGCATAAAGACAGATTCTACCTCCCAGGCCATCTTGACCTTCTTCGAGGACAGTACAGCCATTCTCTATAACGACACTCAAGTGGTCCTGCTAAAGACGCGCACGCCGCGTTTCGGCCTCAGCCCGCGACCTGACACTATTATCTTGGAAGTAGAAGAGGGAAGAGCGCGCATCGGGGCCGCGCCAGCCATAGACTCTCCTCTCGATTTTGAGGTCCGCTTCCCTCAGGGTGTAGCCGTGCTGGAGGAGGGGAGCTATTCAGTGGAGGTGACTGACGAGCAATCCCAAATTGTCGTGCGCTATGGCCAGGCTTTGGCCACGGCTGCTGGCACGACGGTGAAACTAAATCAAGGACAAAGGACAACCATCGCCAAAGGTGAGGCGCCCGCCGATCCCATGCCCGCTGCCCAACCTTTAGTGGTTAACGGTAACTTTCAGCAGGACTTGTCAGTAGGGTGGATAGCCTACAACGAGCAGGGGGTTGACGGGGGGCAAGTTGACGGAGGGATGGAGATCAACTCTTTTGGTGATCGGCGAGCTCTTTCCTTCTCACGTATGGGCGAAGACGGCAACCACTGTGAGACAGGCATTATTCAGAAGATAGACAAAGACGTCCGCGATTTCACCTCCCTCAAATTGCACCTCGACGTCCGGCTGATCTATCAAAGCCTATCCGGAGGCGGCTACCTCAGCTCCGAGTTCCCCGTCATGGTCCGCCTGGACTACAAAGACCCCTACGGCAACGAACGCTTCTGGGTCCACGGCTTCTACTATCAGAACGTGGATAACTATCCCATTCAATACGGTGAGCTAATTCCGCGTTACGTATGGTATCCCTACGAGACGGGCAACTTGCTGGAAATATTGGCTGATACCAAGCCGACTTACATCAACGCCATCCGCATCTACGCCTCAGGCTGGGATTACCAAAGCATGATTTCCGAGGTGGGGCTAACGGTCGAATAGATTGGCCCGCCAGGCTGGGGGGATGGGGGTGTCCTTCCAACTTCTCTCCCTTCCCCAGGATTTGGTTATGTTAAGAATATTGGGAGAAAATTCCTACTGGAGCAAGACCAGGGCGATACCAGTCAGGGTTATAGCTGCTCCCGAAGGGAATTGAAACTGGGTACCTCACCTAGAAACAGATAGCCCAGGATAATGCCGCCTGTCACCTCTTGAGTGCCGATGAGATTGACATAGGTCTACTGGCCTGGGCTGGCGGGCTATTACAGTCGAAATGGGTTACGCTTCAGGAACTGGGCGGCCCCTGCCTCGCCCACGAACTCGTTGTCTTTGACGATGACCTTACCCCGCTGCAGGACCAGGGCCGGGTAGCCTTTGACGGTAATGTCTTCATAGGGGCTATAGTCCACATTCATGTGCAGGTTCTCTTTAGTCAACTGGTACTCTTTATTGGGATCCCAGAGTACAAGGTCGGCATCGCTGCCGACGGCGATGGTGCCCTTCTCGGGAAAAAGTCCGAAGAGGCGGGCTGGCCCTGTGGCACAGACCTCGACGAAACGGTTGAGCGACAGTCGCCCCTTACCCACCCCCTGGCTGTAAATAAGCGGCACCCGGGTCTCGATTCCCGGCGCACCGTTGGGGATTTGCGTGAAATCATGACGCCCGCGCTGCTTTTGCTCAGCAAAGGTCCACGGGCAGTGGTCCGTGGAAACGGCCTGTAAACTGCCATTGGCCAGGGCCTGCCAGAGAGGCTGCCAATGGGAGCGGTCGCGCAAAGGCGGGGAGAGGACGAACTTGGCTCCCTCGAAGCCGGGCCGGTCGTAGTCGTCTATCGAGAGGAGCAAGTGCTGTGGGCAGACCTCGGCGTAGACTGCCTGCCCTCGGGCTCGGGCACCTTCGACGGCCGCCAGGGTCTCGCGACAGGTGAGGTGGGCAATGCAGACCGGAGTGCCGGTCAAGCCGGCCAGAGTCAGCACCCGGTTGGCCGCCTCCGCTTCGACCACGGGCGGGCGGCTGAGTGGGTGATAGCGGGGTTGAGCCTTGCCCGCCGCCAGGAGCCTGGCCTTGAGATATTCGATGGCGGCGTGGTTTTCGGTGTGCACCAAGGGCAGGATCTCGCACTCGCGGGCAGCGGCCAGCAAGCCCAAGAACTGATCATCGTCGAGCCGCATGTCGTAGGTAGTGTATAGCTTGAGGCTGGTGTAGCCCTGGGCAGCCAGTTCTGGCAACGCTTCCAGTGTCTCGGGCGCGGCGTCAACGGCCGTCAGATGCAGGCCATAGTCAATAGCCACCTGGCCATCGGCCTCTCTCCGCCGGGCGACCGTTGCCTCCCGCAGCGACTGGCCCGGCTCGGGGGTGATAAAGTCCAGGACGGTGGTCGTCCCCCCGCAGGCAGCGGCGATGGTCCCGGTAGTGAAGTCGTCGGAGGAGACGATGTCGCCTACCGGCAGGCTGAGGTGAACGTGGGCGTCCACGAAGCCAGGGAAGACGTAATGGCCCATGGCGTCAACGACCTCCCGGCCGGAGAGACCATGGCCGATGAGAGCGATCTCTTCATCCTTCACGCCGATGTCGGCCTGATAGATGTCTGACGCAGTGACGATGGTACCGTTTTTGATGACCAGATCCACTATCCTCCCTCCTCGTTAGCGTTTGCCGTCCACGTGCCAGAAATAGGCCCCTTCACATCGCTATACGGGAAAGGGGTTGACGGCTGACTGAACTGACCAGGAGAAAAACACGTATTCACGGTTGAGAGCAACCACATCCTGAGTGTTCATTTTCTTGGAAACAGGACTCATGGGGATACCCCCTTCTAAATTGCGGGGGAATGTCGAGGTTGGCAGTAGTCTCCTCAACTCCGCACTTTGGATTGTATCAGATTCACCTGGATTCGGCAAGTTCCGAATTGTTTGTGAAAATTGTTACGTTGCCGCCGTTGCCGCTGTATGATTGGACAAAATAGCTTTCCTATGCTATAATTTGCGTTGTATCTTCATGGGAACCCAAGACGTGGGACCGAAAGTATCCGAAAAATCACTCAAGGCAAACGACAGTCCGCCGCTGGACGGCTTGAGCTCACCGAAGTCTGTCTTCCAGCGAAAGCACCGGGACTTTTCGGATAGGCTCTTAGCGAAAGGGGGTGGTAACTGCAG
>JBGVTF010000382.1:0-7553 GCA_041862415.1 Anaerolineae bacterium
CCAATATGGTATAATCGAGTTTGAAACAAAGGCACCATGCTAGCGTGACGGAAACATCATTGGCTCTCGAGGTACAAGATGACAAAGACTGCTCTCAAACGCCAGTTTATTAGGGATACGGCGGGCAGCCCGATTGGTGTTATTTTGCCGTTGGAGGAACTTGCATTGGTGGAGGAGATACTTGAGCAGCAATCGCAAACGCTCAGTGAGGCCGACAAACTCGACCAAATGGAGCAGGCAACTCATGATCCTCTCTTCATTGCCGATTTGCGCGAGACGATGTCGGCCTTTGTCGAGTCTTAGGAAAGGAGCAGGATAATGACCCAAGAGGGTGTGAGATTATTGATCCCCTTCGAATCACTGGTTGACTCTGTGGCAGAGCTAAGCCTGAGAGACAAGCTCAGACTGTGGGAATTGTTGGATGAGCAGATAGCCCAAGCTGAGGAAGAGGCATGGGAGCAAGATCCGGCTGTTCAAGCTGAGATTCGGGAAGCTCGTGCTGCCTATCAGGCAGGAGACTATGTGACCATTGACGAATACGTCGCTCGGCGGCATGAGAAGGCTTGATGAGTTATCAGGTCATCATCCCGAGGCCAGTGCAGAAGCAACTGGATAGCCTACCTGATAGGCTCCGTGACCAGACCGTCAAGCGAATCATGGCATTGAAAGAGAACCCACGTCCGCGCGGGTGCGTCAAATTGAAGGGCTATGAGAATGAATATCGCATCCGAGTTGGCAACTACCGAGTGCGGTACGAGGTCCGTGATCAGGAGTCCATCATCCTGTTGCTCCACTGTAAGCATCGTAAAGATGTGTACAGGGGCTGATTTGACTCTCCACCCCGTTAGCTGGCATGTTGAGTCCAAGGCGAAAAATGGAACAGCCACTGCCCCCAGAGCCGCCCCGTGGTCGGGGCGGCTTTGCTTTTGCCACTGTTGCGGTGCAGTTAGGCCAGTACTCGACTGTCATCAGGCGTGTGAAAAGCTCGATGTTGCTGGCGTGACAAGCCACCGTGCACGGATCGAGCTTCTGTGGTATACTATTCACCACGACTCGCCACCGAACATTTCTTGTCAGACACAGAGGTTTCGAATCACGAAGAGCACGAACAAGCGAATTTCACGAACATTGCCCTGTCGGTGGTCTCGCCCTACAGTGTCGCTCATGAGCGCGGAGACAAATTTTACCGCAAAGGCGCGAAGAACGCTAAGAAATCTCACAAGACCTTTGCGCCCTTTGCGTCTTGGCGGTAAGAAGCGGCCTCGTCCCGTTTAGCCACACTTGATAGGGAGACTACCGCCCTGTCATCTTGAAGCAAATTCGTGCCATTCGTCCCTTCGTCACATTCGTGTTTCAAAACTGCCCGGTAGCACACCACCACAAAGGGAACTTTTCCCCCAACCCCAACGTCTATAGAGCAGAACGCATCGCCAATGCCACCCACCCGACAGGAGGAACCGACAATGAAACGTCTCTACTTCGCTCTCACACTGACCGTCGTAGCCAGTTTGCTGCTGACAGCCTGCGGCGGCCCTACGGCGCTGACCCAGCCAACGGCCCAGCCGACACCTGAACCAACGCCTCAGCCGACTCCGACACCCCTGGTCGCTTCCGCCCAGGTGCCAGCCGGCACCGCCGCGCCCATCGTCGTCCAGCGCACGCCCGAGCGTGGCGAGGAGTTGCCCCTCGACGGCACCATCGAGCTGGTCTTCGATCGGGCCATGGACCAGGCCGCAGTGGAACGTGCCCTCAGCATCAACCCCAAGGTCAAGGGAAGCTTCAAGTGGCCCGACGAGCGCACCGTCCGCTTCCAGCCGGCCAAGGCCCTGGACCGCGACAGCCGGTACGAGGTCGAACTGGGGACGGGAGCCCAGGACGCCGACGGCCTGCCCCTGGCCGAAGCCTACCGCTTCCACTTTACCACCGTCGGCTACCTGGAGGTGACCCAGGTCATCCCCGCCCCCGACAGCCAGGACGTGGAAGCCGACAGCACCATCACCGTGATGTTCAACCGGCCCGTGGTGCCTCTAACCACCCTGGAGCAGCAAGAGGACCTGCCCCAGCCGGTGACTTTTGACCCGCCTGTCGAGGGCAGCGGCGAATGGCTCAACACCTCCATCTACGTCTTTACCCCCGACGGGCCCCTCGCTGGCGGCACCCGGTACACCGCCCGCGTCAAGGCCGGCCTGACCGACACCACTGGCGGCCTTCTGGAGGAAGACTACCAGTGGTCCTTCAGCACCCAGCCGCCCGCTGTGGTCTGGACCACGCCCGACGATGGCGCGACCCTGGTGGCTCCGACAACCGAGGTCCGGATCGCCTTCAACCAGCCGGTAGACTGTCAGTCGGCCGAGGACGCTTTCAGCCTGCAAGCCAAGGGCCTGCTGGGAAGGGAGATCAAGGGCACTTTCGAGTGTTCCGCTGACACCCTGGTCTTCACACCAGCCGAGATGTTGGCCTTTGACAAGACCTACCAGGTGCACGTCGCCCGTGGGGTCAAGAGTGCGACCGGCGGGGAGGGGATGCGCCAGGACTACCAGTGGCAGTTCACCACCGTACCCCTGCCGCGCATCGTCGGCACCAATCCCGGCGATGGGGAGAAGGCCGCTCACCCTTACACCGACTTTCGGATCACCTTCAACGCCCCCATTGATCCGGACACGGTCATGCCCAACTTGACCATGACCCCGCCTTTCTCGCCTACCGAGGTCTATACCTACTTTGGCCCCTGGGACAACACCTTTGTGCTCAGCTTCGGAGCCAAACCATCAACCGACTACGAGGTCCGCATCGGCCCCGACATCGCCGACCCCTACGGCAACAAAACTGGCCAAAAGATGACGGTTCGCTTCCGCACCCGCCCGTTGGACCCCATGGTCCGGCTGCGCGTCCCCGACCAGGTAGGGACCTACAACGCCGACGATCCGGCGCGTCTCTTCGTGGAATATCTCAACACCAGCCGCCTCGACCTTGAGCTCTACCGCCTGGAACTGGACGACTTTTTCCAGGCCCAGCGGGACTGGTGGGAGTATCGCCCGCCAGCCAGCGGCCTCGTCCGCCAATGGTCCGTGCCGGTGGAGACCCCGCTGAATGAGGCCCAATACGCACCCATCGAGTTGGTCGAAGGCGGGGGCAAGCTCTCGCCCGGCCTCTACCTGCTGGATGTAGACTCGCCAGACGTGGAGCGCGACCGCTGGAGACATCGCCACCTGCTGGTGGTCTCCCAGATCAACCTGACCCTCAAGGTGACCACCGATGAGATGCTGGTCTGGGCCACCGAACTGGCCACCGGACGGCCGGTGTCGGATCTAAAGTTGAAAGCCCGTGATGAGCGAGGGGCCTCCTTCGGTACGGCGACCACCGACGCTGACGGGCTGGCCCACTTCAAGCTGGAACGCCGTCGCAGATCCTTGTACGCCATCGGCGCGGAGCCTTTCACCATGGGCTGCGAGAACTGGAACCCCGGCGTCAGCCCCTGGGAGTTTGGTTTCAACTACGAGGGCAAGCAAAACTTTCGCGCCCACGTTTACACCGAGCGGCCCATCTACCGCGCCGGGCAGACGGTTTACTTCCGGGGCATCATCCGCGCCGAGGACGACGTGCACTACAGCCTGCCGGATTTGGGTCCGGTGACCGTCCGCATCAACGACGCCGCTGGCGAGGAGGTTTACAATGAGCAGTTAAAGCTGGATGAGTTCGGCACCTTCTACAGCGAGTTGGACCTCCCCGAAGGTGCTACTTTGGGCGTCTACTATCTCAGCCTTCAATTTGCCGATACCGGAGCGGGGGCCACCTTCCAGGTGGCTGCCTACCGCCCGCCAGAGTTCGAGGTGGTGGTGACCCCCAAAGAGCCCGAAATCCCGGCCGGGCAGCGCACCCAGGCCACAGTGAACGTCAGCTATTTCTTCGGCGGTAGGGTGGCCGACGCGCCGGTCGAATGGAACGTGCTGGCCGAGACCTACCGCTTCCGCCCACCCCAGTTCGGCCGCTACCGCTTCACCGATGTGGACGATCCCTGGATCTGCTGGGACTGCTGGTGGTGGACTCCGCCCGGTCCGGGGCCGGTGGTGCTCAGCGGTTCAGGTCGCACCGACGAGAAGGGCCAACTGGTCATCGAGTTGCCGTGGGACATCGTCCAAAAGACCGTGGAGGAAGACCACGAGGGGCCTGTGGGCAGCCGCAAGCTCGTTGTTGAGGCTACCGTCAGCGGCAGCGACGGCCAGGTCATCTCCGGCCGCGGGGAGATCATCGTCCACCAGGGCGAGTTCTACATCGGTCTGGCCCCCCAGCAGTATGTCGGCCAGGCCGGGGAAGAGATGTCGGTGGACATCATCACCGTAGACTGGGAAGCCGAGCGCCTGCCCAACCAGAAGCTCAAGGTGGCCGTCTATCGCCGCGAGTGGGTCAACACCTTCATCGAGGACGAAATCGGCGGCGGCCGTTGGGAATGGGAAACCAAGGACACCCTGGTCTTTGAGGACACCGTGACCACCGATGAGAACGCCGAAGCGGTAACCACCTTTACCCCAGAGCAGGGCGGCAGCTATCACGTGGTGGTCAACGGGCGCGACGAGGCCGAGCGGCTGGTACAGAGCAGCATCTTCCTGTGGGTCAGCGGTCGCGAATACGTCTCGTGGCGGCGGGAGAACAACGACCGCATCAACCTCATCGCCGACAAAGGCAGTTACAAAGTCGGCGAGACAGCCGAGATCCTGATCCCGTCGCCCTTCAGCGGCGAGCAGTGGGCGCTGATCACCGTGGAGCGGGGCAACATCATCCATCGCCAGGTGCTCCAGTTGGAAAGCAACAGCCAGGTCTGGCGGCTGCCCATCACCACCGACCACGTGCCCAACATCTACGTCTCGGCCGTCATCGTCAAGGGGCAGGATGCCGACAACAAGGTAGCGACTTACAAGGTCGGATACGCAGCTCTGAGCGTGGAACCCGAACCGCAGCAGTTGACCATCGAACTGAAGCCAAGTGTGGAGAAGGCTGGACCAGGCGACACAGTGAGCTACGAGGTGCAGGCCACCGACCACACAGGCGAGCCCGTGGCCACGGCCTTCTCCCTCGACCTGGTGGACAAGGCCATCCTCACCCTCTCGCCGCGTCCGTCTGGGGCTATCGTGGAGGCCTTCTATGGGCGGCGGGGGCTGGGGGTAAGCACCTCCAGCGGCCTAGCCATCTCTATCAACCGCCTGGTGCTGGAGCAGTGGGAGCGGTACGAGGGGGAGATGAGGGATGAGATGGCCACCATGGAAAGAGGGGGGGGCGGACCCGCGGAAGAGATGCCCGCACTGGCGGCGCCCATGCCCACCACAGTAGCCAAAGCGGCTGAGATGGAAGCGGCCGCGCCTCCGCCAGGAGTCGCCCTCCGCGAAGAATTTGCCGATACCGCCTACTGGGACGCTACGGTGGTCACCGACCGCAGTGGCCGGGCCAGCGTCGAAATCGAGTTGCCCGACAACCTGACCACCTGGGTCTTCCGTGGGGTGGGCATCACCGCCGATACGGAAGTGGGCGAAGCGACGACAGAACTGCTGGTCACCAAGCCGCTGCTGGTGCGGCCCGTGACCCCGCGCTTCTTCGTGGTGGACGACCAGGCCCAACTGGCGGCCATCCTTAACAACAACACCGACGAAGACCTGGAAGTCCAGGTGGCCCTCAGCAGCACCGGCCTTGTGGTGCACGACGACGAAGAGCAGACCGTGACCATCGCCGCTGGCAGCGAGGGTAAAGTCACCTGGCAGGTGACCGTCGAGGACGTGGAGAAGGTGGACGTCATCTTTAGCGCCGTGGCCGGAGAGTACTCAGACGCCGCCCGCCCGCGCCTGACCACCGGCCCCGAAGGTAGCCTGCTGGTCCATCGCTACAGCGCCCCTGAGGTGGTAGGCACCGGTGGCCAACTCACAGAGGAAGGCACCCGCACCGAAGTGGTGGCCCTGCCGCCCAAGTACGACGATCGGAAAGGTGAGCTTTTGGTCCAACTCGACCCCTCGCTGGCCGCCGGGATGCGCGACGGGCTGAGCTACCTGGAACACTTTCCCTACGAGTGCGCCGAGCAGACCGTCTCTCGCTTCCTGCCCAATGTGCTCACCTACCGCGCCCTCAAGGACCTGGGCATCACTGACCCGGAACTGGAGGAGAAGCTACCGGGGCTGGTGGAGCAAGCACTGAACAAGCTCTACCTCCAGCAGAACGACGATGGTGGCTGGGGTTGGTGGCACAGCGGGCAAAGCAGGCCGCACCTGACCGCCTATGTGATCTTTGCCATGGACAAAGCCCAGGAAGCCGGCTTCGAGGTCCGTGACGGGGTTATCGCCCGCGGGTTGGAGTATCTGCGGGGACAGGTGGTAAGGGCTCGTGAGTTGGAGAGCTACCGCGAGGCCAACCGGCAGGCCTTCATCCTCTACGTCATGGCCGAAGCTGGAGACGTGGGCTATGCCAGCGAGTACACCGGCAATCTCTTCGACAACCGTGAGAAACTGTCCCACTACGGACGGGCTTTCCTGGCCCTGACTCTGGACATGATAGACGCCGAGGACAAGCGCATCCCAACCCTGTTGAGCGACCTCAACAATGCGGCCATCCTCAGCGCCACCGGCGCCCACTGGGAGGAAAAGGACTATGACTGGTGGGCCATGAACACCGATACCCGCTCCACCGCGGTCATCCTCGACACCCTGACCAGGCTCGACCCTGAGAACGAGCTGATCCCCAACGTGGTACGCTGGCTGATGGTGGCCCGCAGAGAGGGCATCTGGGAAACCACCCAGGAGACGGCCTGGGCCCTCATCGCTCTGACCGACTGGATGGTGGAGACCGGTGAACTGCAAGGGGAATACGACTACCTGGTCAGGCTCAACGGTGACGAACTGGCGTCCGGCGCCGTGGACGCTGAGAACATTGACCAGAGCATCAAGCTGCGGGTGGCCGTGGCCGAGTTGCTGCGCGAGCAGGGCAATCGCCTGGACATCAGCCGGGGCGAGGGACCGGGTCGGCTCTACTACACCGCTCACCTGCGGGTCTACCTGCCTGTGGAGGAGATTGATCCCGTCAACCGGGGCATCATCGTCTACCGCCAATACCAGCAGGCCGACTGCACGGCAGGCATCAAGTGCCCGGAGGCAAGCGAGGCCCAGGTGGGCGACGTGATCCAGGTCAAGCTGACCATCGTTGCCCCTCACGACCTGTACTACGTGGTGGTCGAGGACCCGTTGCCGGCCGGCGCTGAGGCCATTGACGTCAGCCTGGCCACCACCAGCCTGCTGGATCAGCATCCGGCCCTACGCCGCCAGGCGGAGGACAGTCGGTGGGGCGAGTGGTACTACTGGTGGTGGAACTGGTACAGCCGCACCGAGATGCGCGACGACAAAGTGGTCCTTTTCGCCGACTACCTGTCGGCCGGCACCTACGAATACACCTACACCTTCCGCGCCACCCTGCCGGGCCAGTACCAGGTCATTCCCACTGTGGCCAGTGAGTTCTACTTCCCGGAGGTCTTTGGCCGCAGCGATGGGCGGTTGTTTGCCATCACTGAAGCGGAATAGCAG